>JAMPXL010000010.1 GCA_023701165.1 Geothrix sp.
CCGAAGGCTCCAGGGGACCTGCCGTCATGCTGGCCGCCCCGTTTCTGGGGCGGGACGGACGGGTCCTCGCCGTCCTCGCCGGAAGCGCCGACCTGTTCCAGGATGATTTCATCCTCGAGAACGCCCGCCGCCGGCAGCCGGGCTCCAGCTACCTCCAGATGTTCGACTCCCGAGGGAGGGTGCTGATCCATCCCGATCCGGCCAGGTTCATGAAGCCGCTGGAACTGTCCGGGCCCCAGGACCTCTTCGACCGCGCGATCAAGGGGTTCGAAGGCAGCGGGGAGCGGATCAACACCGCAGGGGTCCAGGCCATCTCTTCGCTGAAGCGCCTCCAGGCCATCGACGGCATCCTGGTGGCCAGCCTCTCCATTTCGGAGGCCCTCGCCCCCATCGAACGGCTGCGGGACTACCTCAAGGTCGCCGTGGCCGGCGTGGTGGCGCTCAGCCTCTTTCTCACCTGGCTGATCTCCCACCGGCTGGCCGACAACCTCGAGGACGTCACGCGGCAGATCCGCACCCTGGGAGACCTGCCCAGCGGCAGCCGGATCATCCGGATCAAGGGGGATGATGAGGTCAGCGACCTGGCCAGATCCTTCAATGACATGATCGGGCGGCTGGAGGCCCATGAGGCCAGGCTCACCCTGGCCAAGGCCGAAACGGACGAGGAACTGGGCATCACGAAGCACGTCCTGAACCGGCTCGTCGAGCCCGGCCTCCGGGACCTGCCGCCGGGCTTCCACATGGAAACGCTCCAGACCCAGCGCATCAACGGAGACGCCTGCACCTACCATCAGGGCCTGCCGGGAGTCCATTCCGGGCTCATCTGCGATGCCACGGGCCACGGCCTCACCGCCGGCGTCTCCACCCTCCCCACGGTGCAGACCTTCCTCAGCATGGCCGGCCGCGACCTCCCCCTGGAGACCATCTACCTGGAGATCAATGCGAAGCTCCGCCAGATGCTGCCTTCAGGCCGGTTTGTCTGCCTGTTGCTGGTCCGGCTGGATGTCCGCCATGGCTCGATCTCCGTCCTGAACGCAGGCCTCCCGGATGCGAGCCTGCTGCCTGCCCATGGCTCCGCGCGGAAGCTCAAATCCCACAACCTTCCCGCGGGCGTGCTCGACGCCCCCGGCGTCCCGGTGGTGGAGCACATCGCCGTTTCCGAAGGGGATCGATTCTTCGCGTTCACGGACGGCCTCCAGGACCTCCTCGGGAACCGCATCGACGCCCTCCTGGCCCGGGAAACGGCCAGCGCGCCGTTCAGTGCCAGCCGGAGGTCCATTCAGGAGGCCCTTGCGCAGGGCAGCTGGGACCAGGAGCAGCAGGATGATGTGAGCTGGGCGCTGTGGGAGATCCCCGCCCTGGACCCCCCGGAGATCATGGCCCCCCTCCGGCCTGCAGCCCGCTTTCCGGGGCCTCTCCACACCGCGTTCTCGGTGGAACTGGCCATGCATCCCCGCCAGCATTCCATCCCCAGCGTCCTTCCCGACTGCCTCCGGCTGGTGGGCAGCCAGGGGCTGCCTGCAGAGGCCGCCCAAACCCTTGCCGTGGCCCTGACCGAGGCCCTGGGCAACGCGGTGGACCACGGGCTGCTCCGCCTGGACACTCGCCTGAAGGAGGAGGGGTTCATGGCCTACGACGCGGCCCGGCAGGCGGGTCTGGAAGCCGCGCCTGCACATGCCATCCACTTCCGCATCGCCCTCCGTTCCGATGCCCAGAACCGGATTCGCGAGGTCGCGGTGGACGTCGAGGATCCGGGCCCCGGGTTCGACTGGAGGGCCTGGCAGAACCGGAGTGCCCACGGGCAGCGCGGGCGGGGCCTCCGCATCCTCCAGTCCATCGCCCTGGATCTCGGGTTCAACGAGGCCGGCAACGCCATCCACTTCACGCTGCCCTGCGGTTGAGGCCCCAGGGAGGGTAGGATGGGGACAGGAGCACTCCCATGACCAAGCCTCTCGTCCCTGCCGATCTCCTGAAGCAGCTCCAGGCGGCGGACATCCCGGCTTCCGGCGCCACCGCCGGGAAACCGAAGGCCGCCGCCCATCCCAAGCCCGTGGTCAAGGCGTCCACCAAGCCCCAGGGCAAGAGTGGCGTCACCCACACCCGGATGAGCAACCGCGGGAAATAGGCACCCTAAAGCTTCAACGCGACCATCGCCAGCGCCGCCAGCAGGGAGGTGGCCAGGATGGCCGCCAGCCGTGCGCCGAAGGCCCGCCCGCCGGAGATCCACGCGAACCCGGCCTTGGCCAGGGTGTTCGAGCCGATGGCCAGCACGATGGCCAGGGCCGCCGTGCCCGTGGGCAGGCCGATCGTGTTCACCTGGCTGCTCACCGCCAGAGTGATGGGCTGCACGTCCGCGAACCCCGACAGGGCCGCGGCGACCAGGAGGCCCCGGTCCCCGAACCCGGCCCGTGCCGCCGCGGAGATCAGCATCACCCCGGCCAGGGCCAACCCCCAGGTGAGGGCCCGCTTGAGGTGGAAGGGGTTGCGCATGGGCATCTCCTCCCCGCCCTCCCGCGCGAGTCCAGACCGCTGGGTCCACCAGGCGCCCGCAAGCAGGACAGCCACCATGGCGGCCATGGGGAGCAGGAGGGAGCGGACCAGATCCGGGCCCCCCACCACCCCGGCGAGGAGCGCCACCCGGACGCCCATCATCGCGCAGGCCAGGGTCACCGCCACGAGGCCGGCGCTGCGGAGGGACGGATCGTGCTTGACCTGGCGCGACATCGTGACGGTGACGACAGTCGAGCTCGCCATGCCGCCCACCACCCCCATCATCACGGCGCCCCGGCGGGCCCCCAGGATGCGGTTGAGGGCATAGCCCAGGAAATCCACCGCGGCGATGAGGGCCACCATCCAGCCCACCTTCTGCGGCGAGAGCGCGCCCCAGGGGTCCAGGGTCTTGGCGGGCAGCAGGGGCAGCAGGATGGCGAAGACGATCAGCAGCTGCATGGCCGCGGTCAGGTCCTCGCGGTGCAGCCGGGGGATCCAGGCCCGGATCCAGGGCTTGGACAGCAGGAGCAGGGTCACGATCACCGCCACGGCCACTGCCAGCAGCGCATCCCGGGTGAGCAGCATGCCCAGCAGGGGCGCGGCGAGGGCGGCGATCTCCGTGGTGAGCCCCCGCTCCGGGTTGTTGGTGACGTGGTAGAAGAGACCCACCAGAAGCGCCGCGAACGCCATCACCGCAATGGGCATGGCCATGCCGTTGGCGCCCACCTTCACGGAGATCCATCCCAGCAGTGTCAGGAGCGCGAAGGTGCGCGCCCCCAGGCTGCCGTGCTGGGTCTCGATACGATCCGACTCGCGGCGGTTCTGGCCTTCATGGACCTCCTGGCTCCGCTCGAAGCCGCTGCGTTCCCGTTCCAGCCCCATCATCAGGCCCAGGGCCACGGCCATGGCGGCTTCCTTCAGGGTGGAGAAATCGAGGCTCAGCATGACGGGCTCCCGTGGATCACGGAATGACTTAATCGGCCAGATGCCAGATCTGGATATGACTGGTGCGTTTCAGCACTTCGGCCACCAGGTCGGGAGCCGCCTGGCCATGCGTGCGGACCCGGAAGGTTTCCCCTCCCGGCAGGTGGACCACGTGGATCGAGGCCCCGCCCGGGAAATCCGGATGGCGGGCCAGGGGCCGGGCCAGGGCTTCCAGATCCAGCGCCTCGAGCCAGCCCTCGGGCAGCGGCGCCGTCCGGGCGCCGGGCACCAGGGCCCCGGCCTCCCGCGCCTGGAGCAGCACCAGATGCCAGCTCCCGTCCCGCTGGCCCCGCCAGCAGAGGAAGGGCGGCAGCCGCCCGAAACTGACGCCGCCCTTGCGGATCTCCGGCCAGGCCCGCAGCGAGGCGAGACCCGCCTCGTCCGCGGCCTCCATGGCGAGGCTGGCCAGGTCCGGTGAGACCGGCGGAATCCAGGGTTCCACGCTCTGCATGCCGTCGAGCATGGCAGATCGGGTAGGCTGGGCCCATGGGTACGACGCGCCGGCGCGGGAGGCTTGAATCGAGCGGAGGGAGAAGGCCGTGAGCCCGGCGCCCGTCATCGCCACCGGTCAGCAGATCGGCGCCGGCTGGAGCCCCGCCCTGTCGGTGGCCAAGGCCCTGGCGGCCCTGGCCGAGGCCCGCCGCACCGGCGCCGAGGCGGTCTACTGGCTGGCGGACGAGGACCATGACCGGGCCGAGGTCGCTTCGGTCGTCGGCGAAAAGGAAGGCCGCCTGGTCCGCCACCGCTTCCGCTTCGAGGCCCGGGCCGGCACTGCCACGGGCTGGCTGCCCTGGACCGGGGCGCATCAGGCCGGGGCCACGGCCCTGTGGGGACCCCTGCCCGAACCCCAGGAGCCCACCCTCCGCGGCCACGTCCTCGCCCTGGGCCAGCCCCTGTGGGACCGCGGCCTGCGGCCCTTCTCGCCCACGGCGCCATCGGTGCGGGAACCCATCCTGGCCGAGCTGGAACGCTGGCGGACCCTCGATCTGGAGACCCCGCTGATGCGCCAGGCCGAACGGTTGGAGGCCGAGGGCGCGCCCCTGCCCCTGGATCCGAGGACCCAGGCGGCCTGGTTCTCCCTGGATCCCCGTTCCGGGCACCGGCAGCGCCTGGAGCGCGGCGCGCCCCTTCCGGCGGGCCACTGGCTCAGCCCCGGCGCGGCCATCCGTCCGCTCATGCAGTCGCTCATGCTGCCCGTGGCGGCCGTGGTGCTGGGCCCCTCGGAGCAGGCCTACTGGCGCCTGTGCGAGCCCCTCTGGGCGCGGGTGGACCTGGCGGCGCCGAGGATCCTCCCCCGTCCCAGCGTCTATGTCGTGCCTCCCGGATTCCAGATCACTGCCGGACAGCTGGGGACGCTCCGCCTGGGCGCCTGGGAGCAGCTGGCCTCCCGGCCCGGCACCCTTCCCAGTGCGCGGTTCCAGGTGGTGGACCCGCTTCCCGAGTGGTCTGCGGCCCTGCAGGCGCGCTTCCGGCAGGAACTGGCCCGGACCGGGAACCGGCTGGGCAAACTGGACCGGCGCCTGCGCCGTGAGGCCGCGGCAGCTCTCCTGGGCGGGGATCCCGAGCGCCTGAGGCAGGCCCTCTTCCCCTTCGATGTCCCGCAGGAGCGGGTGATGCCGGGTGTCCCCTGGCTGCGCCAAGGCGCCCTGCTCGACCGCATCCTGGACCGAATGGACGGCAGCACATCCCTGATCCTGGTGGAGGAACCGTGAGCCACGAACTGGACATCCTCGCCCTCGGCGCCCATCCGGATGATGTGGAAGTCCACGTGGGCGGCGTCCTGGCACTGGCCGCGGACCGCGGGCTGAAGGCCGCCATCCTGGATCTCACCAGCGGCGACCTCGGCACCCGGGGCACCGCCGAAACCCGCCGGGCCGAAGCCCAGGAGGCCGCCCGGATCCTCGGCGTGCCCCGCATCGTCCTCGATTTCCCCGACGGCCGCTTCACCGAGGACGAATCCTTCCGCCTGCGCCTGATGGCCGAGCTCCGCCGCCTCCGGCCCCGGATTCTGATCCTGCCCGCCCCGGACGACCGCCATCCGGACCATCGCCGCGCCCACCGCCTGGCCCGGGAAGCCGCCTACTACGCCGGCCTGAAGAACTATCCGTGCGACGGAACGCCCTGGCGGCCTGAGGCCCTGGCCTGGGCCGGCGGCGAAAACCCGGGCCCGCCGGATCTCCTGGTGGACGTCAGCGCCGTGTGGGAGCGCCGCATGGCCGCCTTCGACGCCTTCGGCAGCCAGTTCGCCCAGGACGCCTCCCAGCCCGCCACGCGCATCGCCCACCCCGCGTTCCGCCGGGGCGTCGAGGGCCGCGCCATGCACTGGGGCTCGCTGCGCATGTGCGACTGGGCGGAGGGGCTGTGGTGCGAGCGGCCGGTTCCAGCGGCGCGGGTGGCCCTGGTACCAGCGCTGGAAGGCCGCTAGCTAGGGCTTCTTTTCTTCCGATTTCTTGCGGACTCTTGCCCAAGCCTGCTCAACCGCCTTCAGGTCCGTGGCACGGCCGAGGGGCTTCAGGGCGGCGACCAGGGATTCGTGGATGACGATGTCCTGGGGCATGGCCTCCGGCGGCGGATTGGTTCTGGATTCGGGCGTCCGCGCGAGAACCCCTGTCCACGCCTCCAGGAACCAGTCGGCCATTTCATCAAATCGTCGCCTTCGCAGGAACTCGGCGGCGATGGCTTTGTGTGTCGCCGCGGGGAGTCTGGCCTTCCACTCGGAACGGCTGCCGAAGACCGCGAGGCCCTCCGCCAAGGCCAACGCCGATGGCGGGCTGGGAAGGAATGCAGACCAACCCATCCACTGACGCCAAAGAGCCGCATTTCCGGGCCAGCGGCGGAGCGCCGCCTCCAGGTCCGGAAGCTCGCGCCGGGCGCGGGACCGCCAGCCTTCCACGTTGCGAATCCAGGGGGCCTCTGGCCCGAAGTCCAGGGGAATCCCTGCCAGCGCTGCGTCCTCCATCAGCCGGTCCTCGAATTCTGGCCGAGGCATGCGGGGCCGCAAAAGGGCGAACCGGTCCCGACGGGCGTCGAGATGGTCCGGGTGCTGGCGGATGAAGGCGTCCAGCGCCTGGAGGCGGGCCGGCGCCACCGCCGTCAGCCGGAGGGCCAGGGCGCGCGGCTCGGGCAGCCCATCCCCACGAACGACGAGCTCTGCCGTTCCGCGGAACACCGCCCATCCCGCCGCTGGAATCCCCAACCTCTGGAGGTAGATTGCATCCGCACCGGTCGGCGCCTCGTCCTTCAACTCGTCCGCGCCCCAGTCGGCGAGGGGCGCCGCCTGGCGGATGTCCTTCCAGCGCTCCGCCCAGGACGGGTGGCCCCACACCAGGAAGCGCAGCGGCTTAGGTGCGGGTGCCGACGGCGGCTCTGGGGCTGGCTGGGCCAGCAGATCCAGGAACGACTGGGGCGCTCCACCTGGCCTGACTGACACGATCTGCCCGTCGGACAGAGAAGCCCCGGACATGGACTTCATGGTTCTGGCCATGTTCGACCACCAGGTTCCCGCCCACCGGCGAAGTTCCTGCAGGGCCGTCAGAGCCTCGGGCCAGCGTCCCAACTGGGCCAGGGCAACTGTCCGCCAAAAGCAGGTCGTCTGCCGGGAGGTCAGCCATTCCTCCCAGTTTCTCCCCCGTGGGTCCGCATCCAATCCGTCCAGCAACCCGAGACTATCCTCGGCTTGCCCCCGAATCAGGGCACGAACGGCGCTGGTACGAAGCAGGTCCGTGGAAGGCCACACCCGCCCAGGCGCGGGCGTCAGTCCGAAGGCGTCGGCATAGCGGGGATTGGCATCGCGCAGGTTTTCGCAGGCCATCCAGATTTCGGTCAGGCTCGGCCCTTCCTCGCCATCACCGAAGCGGAAAGCCCCCCCTGCATGGGGATTTCGGCGCCAAGTCTCGAAAACGCCTTCCTGGAAGCTGTCCAGCTCCGAACGGAAACTATCCGGATCAACAAGGCCCTGAGTGTCCAGCCAGGCCGCGAGCCATAGCCAATTCCCTCTCCATGCATCGGGAATCTGGTTCAGCTTCCGCAAGGTTTCTCCCACTTCCCGGGCCAGCCCTGCGGCGGCGGCCGGATCTTTGGCTTTGGCCCTGGCCAGGATGATGGCGAGCCAGTGGGGATCGCTGGAGACCTGTACACCTTCGGCCAGGCCCTGCGCGTGGAGGGAACTGAGGCGGAGCCTCGCCATCCGAATGGCAAGAGCCATGCGCTGTTGGAGGGCTTCGCCATGGTCCGGGTGCTGTTCCAGGAATCGCTCCAGGGCTTCCCATGCAGGCGTGCGGCCCATCGCCCCCAGGTGGTCGCGGAGCGCCGCGCCGGATGGAGGGATGCGGCCCTCGCCGAGCACCTTCCCGTCTGGGTCGAGAAGGATCCAATGCGGCCCCGAGCCCCAGTCCCGCGCTGCCCGCACCCGGTCCAGGAAGGGACCATCCACAGCCTCGATAAACAGGTCGGAACCGGCGGTCAACCGGACGATATGGTCGTTGGATGCGCGGTAGGCGGCGGTGACGAGCTCCTTCGAGGCCAGCAGATTCAATGGCGCGCGAGGCCTCTGCCGCCATTCCTCCACGAAGCTGGTCCAGGCCTCTGTTTGCGCCGCCAGCCCACTCGGAACCAGCATCCAGCCTAGACAGACTACGCTCTGGATGATTCCTCTCGAGCATGCCATTCCAGACCCCTTGGTCCCAGCCTGTGGGGCTGGGGTCCCTCTCGTCAAGGCAGCTACGGTTCGATCTCCTGCGCTAGCCTGAAGGCATGAACCGATTCGAGTCCGATCTCCTCGCGCAGATCCAGCGCCGCGGTGATGGTGTCACCGGGCGCGTGCTGGTGGCCTGCTCGGGCGGCGGGGATTCGGTGGCGCTGGTGGTGCTGCTCTGGTCGCTGCGCAAGAGCCTGGGCCTCGAGCTGAGCGTGATCCACGCGGACCACGGCCTGCGGCCGGAGTCGCCGGAAGACGCGGCCTTCGTGCGCCAGCTCTGCCGGGCCCTGGACCTGGACCTCGCGGAGGCCTCGCTGGGCGTCCGGGCCCATGCGGAATCCCACGGCCTGGGCCTGGAGATGGCGGCCCGGGACCTGCGCTGGGGCTGGTTCCGGCAGGAGGCCCAGCAGGCCGGCGCCTGTGCCGTGGCCACCGGCCACACCCTGGACGACCATACGGAGACCGTCTTCCTCCGGCTGGCCCGGGGCGGCGGACTCGCCTCCCTCCATCCCCTGGCTCCCCGGCAGGGCCTGCGCTGGTCGCCCCTGGCGGAGCTCCGCCGCGCGGACCTCCGGGCCTACCTGATGGCTCGCAACATCCCCTGGCGGGAGGATGCCAGCAACGCCGAGCCCTTCACGGCGCGGAACCGCTGGCGGCCCCTCATCGCATCCATCCGGCAGGAGGCACCAGAGCTGGACCGCCACCTCTTCGAGACCCACCTCCAGGCCGCCGAAGCCGCGGCTATGGCCCACAGGCTGATCCACAGCTGGGAGGGTTCGCGCTGGCGCATCGCGGAGGAGGCCATCGCCTTCAGACAGGAACCCTGGACGGAACCAGACCTGCGCTGGACGCTGGAAGCCGCCTTCCGGCGCCTGGGCTGGCCCCGGGAGGCCGCCCTGCTGAGAGGGCTCGCGCCCTGGCTCGCAGCGCGGCTTGCCAGGAGCCGCAAACCCGCATCCTGGGGGAATTTTCACCTAAACCCCGAACCTGAAGCAGGGTATCTGCATCTAACTCAAGGTCCGCCGCCTTCCCGGGCCTAGTACACTGGAGGGCCACCTGGGCGAGCGCCCCAAGGAGTGACCCTTTGAATTCCATGATGAAAAGCGTGCTGGTCTGGCTGGGCATCATCGCCCTCTTGGTGCTGGCCTTCCGCCAGATCCCCCAGAACAACCGCCAGATCGAAGTCCCCTTTTCGACCTTCTATACCGAGGGTGTGGGGGGCAAGTACAAGTCCGTGACCCTGTCCGGTTTCGACGTTGAAGGCACCTACAAGCAACCCGAGAAGAATGCCAAGGGCGAGGTCATCGAGAAGTTCCGCACAGTGGCCCCGCCCATGCAGGACCTGGGCAAGGTCATCCTCAGCTGGAAGACCGAGGGCCAGATCGAGGAGTTCCGGGCCGCCAAGCCCAGCGAGAACAACTTCGCCTACGTGCTGATGTTCTGGGCGCCCCTGCTGGTCTTCGTGGTGCTCTGGTTCGTCTTCATGCGCCAGGCCCAGATGGGCGGCAACAAGGCCATGAGCTTCGGCAAGGCCCGGGCCAAGGGGCTGTCCAGCAGCGCCAAGCGCATCACCTTCGCCGATGTCGCGGGCTGCGACGAGGCCAAGGAGGAGCTGAAGGAGATCGTCGAGTTCCTGAAGGATCCCGCCAAGTTCGTGAAGCTGGGCGGGAAGATCCCCAAGGGCGTGCTGCTCATGGGCCCTCCGGGGACCGGCAAGACCCTGCTGGCCCGCGCCATCGCCGGCGAGGCCAAGGTCCAGTTCTTCTCCATCTCCGGCTCCGACTTCGTGGAGATGTTCGTGGGCGTGGGCGCCAGCCGCGTGCGAGACCTCTTCGAACAGGCCAAGAAGAGCGCCCCCTGCATCGTCTTCATCGATGAGATCGACGCCGTGGGCCGGCATCGCGGCGCCGGCCTGGGCGGCGGCCACGACGAGCGCGAGCAGACCCTGAACCAGCTGCTCGTCGAAATGGACGGTTTCGAGGGCAACGAAGGGGTCATCCTCATCGCCGCCACCAACCGCCCGGATGTCCTGGATCCCGCTCTGCTCCGCCCCGGCCGCTTCGACCGCCGTGTGGTGGTGGACCGCCCCGACGTGAAGGGCCGCCAGGAGATCCTGAAGGTGCATACCACCGACAAGATCCCCCTCAGCCCCGACGTGGACCTCGAAGTTCTCGCCCGCGGCACGCCCGGCTTCGCCGGCGCCGACCTGGCCAACCTCTGCAACGAGGCCGCCCTCACCGCCGCCCGCGGCAACAAGAAGTGGGTGGAGATGGCCGACTTCGAGAAGGCCAAGGACAAGATCTTCATGGGCCCCGAGCGCAAGAGCATGGTCATGCCCGAGGAAGAGCGCCGCAACACGGCCTA
>JAMPXL010000011.1 GCA_023701165.1 Geothrix sp.
CAAGGCCGCCGACGTGCCCCTCGTCATCGCCGTCAACAAGATTGACAAGCCCGGCGCCAACCCGGACAAGGTCCAGCAGGGCCTCCTCCAGTACAGCGTCCAGACCGAGGCCTACGGCGGCGATGTGCCGGCCGTCCTCGTCAGCGCCAAGACCAGGCAGGGCCTCGACGAGCTCCTCGAGACGCTGCTGCTCGTGGCCGACCTGAAGGAATTGAAGGCCGTCTACGACTGCCCCGCCGCCGGGTCCATCATCGAAGGCCGCCTTGACCGCGGCCGGGGCCCCGTGGCCACGGTGCTGGTGCAGCGCGGCACCCTGCGGGCCGGCGACATCTTCGTGGCCGGCGCCACCATGGGCCGCGTCCGCGCCATGTTCGACTACCTGGGCCAGCGCGTCACCGAAGTCGGCCCCTCCAGCGCCGTGCAGATCCTCGGCTTCGAGGAAGTGCCCAGCGCCGGCGACAACTTCCAGGTGGTGGAGGACGAGCCCAAGGCCCGCAGCATCGTGTCGTTCCGCCAGGAGAAGGCCAAGCTGGCCGCGCAGCAGAAGCAGCGCGCCACCCTGGAGACCCTGTTCAGCACCCTCAAGGACGGCCAGGTCAAGGAGCTGGCGCTCATCATCAAGGCCGACACCCAGGGTTCCGTGGAATCCCTGGTGGGCCAGCTGGAGCGCCTCAGCACCGACAAGGTCCGCGTGCGCATCATCCACAGCGCCGCCGGCACCGTCACCGAGAACGACGTGCTGCTCGCCGAAGCCTCCAAGGCCACCATCATCGGCTTCCACACCAGGGCCGAGAAGAAGACCGAGGAACTCGCCCGCGAAGAGGGCGTGGACCTGCGCTTCCACGACATCATCTACAAGGTCACGGAAGAGATCGAACAGGCCATGGTCGGCATGCTCGACGCCACGGAAAAGGAAACCATCCACGGCCTGGCCGAGATCCGCCAGCTCTTCAAGATCGGCCGCACCGTCATCGCCGGGTCCTTCGTCACCGAAGGCAAGGTCCAGAAGGCAAACAAGGTCCGCGTGAAGCGCGGCGAGGAAGTCATCTTCGAAGGCGGCCTCAAGAACCTGAAGCGCTTCAAGGAGGACGTGACCGAGGTGAAGAACGGCCTCGACTGCGGCATCTCCCTCGACGGCTTCGACGAGCTGAAGGAAGGGGACATCCTCGAGTTCTACAGCCGCGAGAAGGTCATCGCGACCTCGCTCAGCTAGCACGACCCGCGCTCCGCGCGGATCGCGAACGGGCCCGCAACGCGGGCCCGTTTTTTATTGATTTTCATAATTGACTCAATGGTGTTTAAATATTGATTACATTAGAGTAATCATCATTTATGTGATCCGCGTCACTCCGCCTCGATTCCAGACTGGGGCATCGACCCCGCCGAGGATGCCATGTCCAACCCCAGCTTCGCCCTCACGGCCCCCGCGAACCAGAAACCCGCCAGCAATCCCATGGGCCTTTCCCGCATCGACCACTTCCAGCTCACGGGCTCCATCGAGCGCCTGGAGCCCCTCTACCGGCGCCTGGGCTTCGCCCGCCTGGCCAGCGGCGCCCACGCCTGGGGACGCATGGTCCACCTGCGCCAGCAGCGCATGGACATCCTCATCTTCGAGGCGGAGGCCTCGCACCCCGCGGGACGCTACTTCCAAGCCCACGGCGAAGGCGTCTGCGCCCTCAACTTCCTGGTGGAGAGCCTGGACGTGGCCATCGCCCAGGCCCGCGCCCAGGGCGCCCGGGTGATGCTCGAACCCGAAGCCCACGGCCTCGGGAGCGGCACGGTCCGCTTCGCGGCCATCCAGGGGGTGGGCGATGTCTGGAACTTCCTGGTGGAGCGCACCGGGGAACCCGCCGCCTTCTGGCCGGGCCTCGCGGCCGATCCCGCTCCGGCCCTGTGCGATCCCGGCCTGGTGCGCGTGGACCACCTCACCAACAACGTGGGCCCCGCCGAGATGGACGCCCTGGTGGACTTCTACGAGCGCGTCTACGGCTTCGTCGTCACCCGCGAGTTCCACATCCGCGGCGCCCTGGGCACGGGCCTCGATTCCAAGGTGGTCCAGAGCGCCAACAACCAGGTGATCATCCCCATCAACCAGCCCACGGACGAGAAGAGCCAGGTGCAGGAGTACATCACCCGGCACAAGGGCCAGGGGGTGCAGCATATCGCCCTCTCCACCAACGACATCTTCCACACCCTGCGCACCCTCCAGGCCCAGGGCTTCGCGTTCCTCCGCGTGCCGGACACCTACTACGAGCTGCTGCCGGGCCGCATCGCCAAGAGCGGCTACGCCGTCCGCGAAAGCCTGGCGGAGGCCCGGGACCTGGGGATCCAGATCGATGGCGACGAAAGCGGCTACCTGCTCCAGATCTTCACCGAGGACCAGATCGGGCCCCTCTTCTTCGAGATCATCCAGCGGCGGGGGAACATGGGCTTCGGCGAGGGCAACTTCCAGGCGCTGTACGACTCCATCGAGCTGGATCAGAAGAAGCGGGGCGTTCTCTAACGGCGCCCCTGTTCCCACGGCCGGGGCCCCTGCCCCTGCCGGCCGCTAGACGGTGGCATCTCAGCGGTGCGGGGCCCCACTCGGCACGCCGCGCCGCGGCGTCCACTCGTGACCCGCATCCGCTTCGAGGGCTTCGGCGAGGGCAACTTCCAGGCGCTGTACGACTCCATCGAGCTGGATCAGAAGAAGCGGGGCGTTCTGTGATCCTCCTTTCGTGATTCGCTCCTCACCGGGTCCCGGCTCCGCAGGCTCTCCCGGAGCCTGCTCTGCCACCCGGCGGTCGCGACTGAGGTAAGGTAATTCCATGCGCCTTTCCCCTGCCCGCCAGCGCGGCTTCACCTTGATGGAACTGCTCGTGGTCATGACCATCATGGCCCGGCTGGCCACGGTGGGCCTGGCGGGCTACCGGTACAAGACCGCGGTGGCCCGGGAGGCGGTGCTCAAGGAGAACCTCTTCCAGATCAACCACGCCCTGGAGCAGTACCGGGCGGACCGCGGCAAGTACCCCTCCAGCCTGGGGCCGCTTCGCGAGCTCGGCTATCTGCGGGACATCCCCTGGGACCCCATCACCCAGTCCCGGGATACCTGGCAGCTGGAGCTGGAGCCCCCGGATCCCGACAACCCCGAGGCCGAGACCGGCGTGTTCCGGGTGCGGAGCGGCTCCACGGACAAGGGCACCAACCAGATCCCCTACAACGAGTGGTAGGGCCTCCAGCCGTCAGGAACCCATGAGCCCCAGCCTTCTCCGCCGACTCGATCGCGTCTCCGCGTCCCTGCTGCTCCTCTGGGCGGGGGCGGCCCTGGGCTTCGGGGCCTTCGCCGCGCCCCTGCTCTTCCAGGAACTGCCCAGCCGCGATGTGGCCGGCCGCATCGCCGGGCTGATCATCGGCCGCCTGGACTGGGCTGCCTGGGCGGCTTTCGGCCTGGCGGGCCTCAGCTGGGGCGCCCGGTGGATGGCCGAGGTGAAGGAGGACCTCATCGGCCCCCTGCGCCTCTGGAGCGCGGGCTGGCTGGTGGCCATGCTCATGTGCCTGGCCAGCGCCTTCATCGTCACCCCCAAGGTGCGGGCCATCCGCGCCCGCATCGGCGCGCCCATCGAGACCCTGGCGCCGGACCACGGGGACCGGGTGGCCTACAACAAGGCCCACGGCCTCAGCCGCAACCTCTTCTTCCTGCGCATCCTCCTGGCCCTGGGCCTGGCCGCCACGGTCTCGATGCTGCCCCGGAAGAATCAGGAATAGGCGGCTTCGGAGCGGGGCTCCGGCAGCTCCCAGTCCTCCAGTTCCCGGGGCTTCGGCGGGCCGGGGATCAGCTCCCGGAGCCAGCTGCGGATCTCAGGCACCCCGGTGCCCTGGAGGGCGCAGGATTGGACGGCCCCCGGGTGGCGCTTCTTCAGCTCCAGTTTCTGGGGCCGGTGCAGGCGGTCCACCTGGTTCAGCACCAGGAGCCGGGGCTGGGCACCGTCGTCCTCGGGGGCGCAGCCGATCTCGCGCAGGGTGGCGCCCACCACCTTGAGGTGGTCCTCCAGGTCCGGATGGGCCGCATCGGCCACCACCAGCAGGGCGTCCGCCGTGCGGACCTCGCCCAGGGTGCTGCGGAAGGCCGCCACCAGCTGGTGGGGCAGCTTGCGGATGAAGCCCACGGTGTCGGCCACCAGGCAGTGCCTGGGCTCCAGGGCGCCCTCGCCGGTCTCCGGATCGAAGTCCTGGCCCAGCCAGGCCTTGCGGGTGGTGGTGTCCAGGGTGGCGAAGAGCAGGTCCCGGGGCTCGCCTTCGCCCGTGAGGGCCTTCAGGAGGCTGGTCTTCCCCGCATTGGTGTAGCCCACCAGGGCCACCCGGGGCAGCCCCTTGGGGCGGCCCAGGCGCTGGGTCTCCCGCACCTGCTCCAGGTGGGCGAGCTCCCGCTTGAGCTGGCTGATGCGGGTGCGGACCATGCGGCGGTCCACCTCGATCTGGGTCTCGCCCGGCCCGCCGCGCAGGCCCACGCCGCCGCCCTGGCGCTCCAGGTGGGTCCAGGCGCCCTTGAGGCGGGGCAGTTCGTACTCAAGGCGGGCCAGCTCCACCTGGGCCTTGGCCTCCCGGCTCTGGGCCCGCTGCTCGAAGATGCTGAGGATGAGCCCCGTGCGGTCCAGGCAGACGAGGTTCGTGAGCTTCACGATGGCGTTCACCTGGCTGCCGCTCAGCTCGTCGTCGCAGATGAGGTGGCTCACCCCCTGGCGGGCGGCCTCGTCCGCCAGGGCCTCCAGCTGGCCGGAGCCGTAGAAGGTCCGGGTGGCGATCTGGGAGCGCTTCAGGACCCGCCGGGCCTGGACCCCGAACCCGCAGCTCCGGGCCAGTTCCGCCAGTTCCAGGAGGTGGTCCTGGATGTGGTCCTCCCGGTCCTCGGGGCCCTGGCGGGCAATGAGCAGACAGCGGGGGGGCGTTTCGTTCATAAGGCAAAGCTGCCGTGCCGGGCGGCAATAATCAAGCCCTCAGGGCTCTGGACGATGTGATGGACGGGAGCCGGAGCCACATGGCCATGTTCGGGCTGAAAAAATCCAAGCCGTCGGAGGGATCCGATCTGGTCCTGGCCTACCTGGAGGAGGCCCAGCGGGTGCGGACCACCCTCACCCTGATCGACGGCAAGGGCCGGGAAGTGGCCGCCACCCTGGCTTCCGTCGGCGAGGACCGCATCAGCCTGAACACCCAGGGGCCCCTGTCCGCCGAAAAGGGCGCCGGCATGAGCCTGGTGTTCCTCCTCGACGGGCTGCGCTTCAAGGCCGAATCCAGGCTCGTGGACGTGAAGCCGGGATCTGCGGTCATGGAGCTTCCCGGCGCCATCGCCCTGGCCGAGCGCCGCCGGAAGCCCCGGGCCCGCCTGAACGCCCGGGAGGGCGCCACGGCCACGGCCCTCACGAGCCTCTTCGATGGCGTGGGCATCAGCGGCCCCATCGAGAACATCTCCGAAAGCGGCGTCTGCATCCGGGTGGAGCGGGCCATGGAGGTCAAGACCCAGCGGAAGATGCACATGGGGCCGAACCTCCTGGCGGTGGGCCAGCCCATGATGCTGGTGAAGCTCTCCAAGATCCCCAAGTCCCCCCCCATCGAGCTGGGCGGCACCGTGGCCTACCTGGATGCCAGCCAGGGCCTCCTGGTGGGCATCGCCTTCGAGCCCGGGAAGGAGGCCCTCCTGGCGCCCGTGCGGGCCCTGGTGGCCAGCCGCACAACCGCCATCCCCACCAGCGTGCCCCCCAAGGCCCGCCGCCAGCCCGAGGCGGAGCGGGAGGCCGAGGAGCCGATCCACCGCCCGGCGCCCAGGAAGGAACCCGAACCGGACCCCAGGCCCGCTCCGCCGGTACCTGCCGTCCTCCCGGCCCCCGCCCCAGAGGTGGCCACGCCTGCGCACGCGCCCCATCTGGATGAGCGTTCCCAGGCCCTGCTTCGCGTGAAGAAGCGCACCCGCAGCCTCCTGCTGGCCATGCCCGAGGGACCGGACCGCGACCGGCTGGCGGCCTACCTCAGCGAGGATGGCTACGGCCACGTGCGCTGCGCCGACACCCTGACGGACCTGCTGGAGTGCCTGGACCGGCCCCCCATCCACCTGATCCTGGTGGACGGCGGCGTGGCCGAGCTCCAGGGACTGGCCCTGGCCTCCCTGCTCCAGCACCGCCTGGGCGACGAGATGCCGCCGGTGATCCTGGCAGAGGCCTCCGTGGACGCCGAGCTGGTGCTGGGGGCCCAGGAGACCGGCGTGGCCCAGATCCTGGTGAAGCCCTACGAGCCGGACGCCGACTTCGCCCGCATGATCGAGGAGCACCTGGGCATCGGCTAGGCCCGCCGTCAAAGCGGATACCCTGGTGCCATGCCCTTGTTCGAACGCACCATTGCCGACCGCTACCTGAAGACCCACCGCAAGGGGGCCTTCGTGCGGATCATGGTGACCCTCACCCGGTTCGGGACGGCCCTGGGCGTCTTCGCCATGGTGGTGACCCTGGCCCTGATGAACGGCATCCGCGAAGAGATCCAGGCCACCCTCCACAGCGCCACGGCCCACTTCACGGTGTTCCACCTGGCCGGGGACATCCCGGATACCGAAGGGTCCCTGAAGGCCACCCGGGCCGTATCCGGCGTGCAGGCCGTCTCTCCCATCCGCCTGGAGAAGGGCCTGCTGCGCCGCGCCGGCAGCGAGATGCCCCCGGAGCCCGTGGTGGTGAAGGCCGTGGATCCCGCCACGGCCCACGGCACCTCCAGCATCTTCGACTCCGTGCAGCCCGCCCCCATCGAGCAGCTGAAGGAGGGCGAGATCGTCCTGGGCAAGGAACTGGCCCAGCGCCTCGGCCTCCAGGTGGGCGACACCGTGGCCATGGCCTTCTTCCGCCTGGAACTGGGTCTGGGCGGCCAGCAGCCCAAGGTGGCGGCCTTCCGCGTGGCCGGCACCTTCCACAGCCACAGCTCCGAGTACGACAAGGCCTGGGCCTTCATCCACCTGGCGGACAGCATGCGGATCGCCCGGTCGGAGGGCCGCGCCGAGATGATCGAGGTGCGCGCCCGCAGCATCGACGCCATCGAGGAGGTCAAGGGCCGGGTGCTGGAGGTGCTGGGGCCCGGCTACATGGCCACGGACCTGCGGGAGTCCAACAAGACGCTTTTCGCGGCGCTGGCCCTGGAGAAATGGGGCTTTGCCGCTGTCTTCGGCCTCATCGTGCTGGTGGCCGCCTTCAACATCGTGGCCTCGCTGGTGCTGCTGGTGACGGAGAAGCGCCGGGACCTGGGTGTGCTGCTGGCCCTGGGGGCCACCCCGAACCAGATCCAGCGGCTCTTCGAATTGCAGGGCCTGCGCATCGGCGCCGTGGGCACGGCCTGGGGCCTGGGCGTCAGCGTGCCGCTCTGCCTGGTCCTGGACCACTTCAGGCTCCTGAAGCTGCCCGCCGCTGTCTACGACTTCATCACCTACATGCCCTTCCGCCTCAAGGTGCTGGACATCCTGCTGGTGGCCGTCTTCCCCCTGCTGGTGTCCTGGCTGGCGGCCCGCTACCCCGCGAAGAGGGCCGCGGCCCTGGACCCCGTCGACGCGCTGAGGGCCGAATGATCGGACAGCCGCTTTCCATCCAGGGCCTGCACAAGACCTATCCCGGCAACGCCCATCCGGTCTTCGACGGCTTCGACCTCGAGGTCGAGGCGGGCAGCCTCTGCGCCATCGTGGGCGTGTCGGGGGTGGGGAAGACCACCCTGCTGAACTGCGTGGCGGGCCTCGACCACTGGGAGGCCGGCGGCATCACCATCGGTGGAGATCCCGTGCCCGCGGGGGCTGAGCCCCGGGCCCTCTACCGCCGCCGCCGCGTGGGCCTGGCCTTCCAGCAGCCCCACCTGCTGCCGGAATTCACCGTGCGCGAGAACCTGCGCATGCCCCTGCTCATCGAAGGCGAAG
Source organism: Geothrix sp. (assembly GCA_023701165.1). GTDB lineage: Bacteria > Acidobacteriota > Holophagae > Holophagales > Holophagaceae > Geothrix. Next base: position 7,910 of record JAMPXL010000011.1, read on the forward strand.
TCTCCGGAGCCGCCGAAGCCTGGATCGGACAGCTGCTGTCCACCGTGGGCCTGGGCGACCTGGGCGAACGCCTGCCCGGCCAGCTCTCCGGCGGCCAGGCCGCCCGGGCGGGCCTGGCCCGCGCCCTGGTGCGCAAACCCGCCCTCTGGCTGCTGGACGAGCCCACGGGCAACCTCGATCCCGCCACGGCGGAAGAGGTCTTCGGATTCCTGATGGGCCTCCATGCCGAGCTGCGCCCCACCACCCTGCTCGTCACCCACAACCCCGGCCTGGCCGAGCGCTGCATGCGGACAGTCAGGCTGGGCTGATCAGCCCAGCTCGGCCGCGGGGATCCCCGTGGCCCGCCGGTCCTCCAATAGTTCGCCCAGGATCACCGCCGCCGCGGCGGCGTCCAACAGCAGCTTCCGCTTGTCGGGCTTCACGCCCCGCTCCCGCAGGAGGCGTTCAGCCTCGGCGCTGCTGAGGTGCTCGTTCACGAGGCGCAGAGGCAGACCCGTGCGGTCGGCCAGGGCCTCGCCGAAGGCCCGGGCCGCCGGGGCCGTGGCGCTTTCGGCCCCGTCCTTGTGGCGCGGCAGGCCCACGCAAAGGGCCTGCACACCCTCCGCCTTGCAGAGCGTCACGAGCCGGTCCAGGGTGCGTTCGTCTTCCTGGGGCCACACCTCGAAGGGGGAGGCCAGGATCTCCAGCTCGTCTGAAAAGGCGAGGCCGATCTTCTTCGTGCCGTGGTCGATGGCAAGCCAGCGCATCCTGCCATCCTAGCGGCATGCCCGGCCGTTTCATCACCTTCACCACCGCCCTGGGCCGGATGCGCCTGGCCTGGACGGCGGAGGGAATCTGCGCCCTTCGCTTCGTGGACCACCTCGACCGCAAGGAAGTCCGGGAGGCCCCGGCCTGGGTCATGGACGCCCTGCGCGGCCTGATGGCCCACCTCGCCGGCCAGCCCCAGAATCTCGATGGCATCCCCCTGGATCTGTCGGACCTGACGCCCTTCCAGCGGCGCGTGGCCGAAGTGCTTCGCGCCACGCGCCCAGGCCAGACGCTCAGCTACGGCGAGGTGGCCCTGCTGGCCGGGCGCCCCGGCGCGGCCCGGGCCGTGGGCCAGGCCGTGAAGGCGAACCCCTTGCTGATCCTGGTGCCCTGCCACCGGGTGGTGGCCGCAGACGGTCCCGGCGGCTGGAGCGCCTTCGGGTCGCCCGAGGTCAAGGCGCGGCTGCTGGGACTGGAGCGCGTCACAGCCGGTTGATGTCCCGCGTCTCCAGCACGGCCTTCGGCGCTCCCTCCAGGCCCGTGTGGAGCATGGCCCGGCCGAGCTGTTCGGTGGTCGTGAAGCTATCCGGAAACAGGGCCTTCAGGATCGGGAAGAGGGGCCCCAGCACCCGGTAGAGGATCCGGTACAGCTTCGTACTCGAGGTGATGCCATACAGGGGCTGGATGGCGCCGGGACGGAAGAGATACACGGCCTTGAAGGGCAGCCGGAGCAGGGCATTCTCGGTCGCACCCTTCACCCGCGCCCACATGACGCGGCCGCGCTCCGTGCTGTCGGTCCCGGCGCCGGAGACATAGCTGAACGTCATCCCGGGATTGAGGCGGGACAAGGTCCCGGCCGCAGCCAACGTCGTCTCATAGGTCACGCGGCGATAGGCGTCTTCGGTCAGCCCCGCCGAGGACACGCCCAGGCAGAAGAAGCAGGCGTCCAGGCCGGACAGGTCGGCCTCGATCGCCGAGAAGTCCAGGTAATCCTGGTGGAGCACCTCCCGCAGTTTGGGGTGCGTCTGCCCGGTCAGCCGGCGTCCCACCACCAGCGCCTGGGTTACCCGTGGATCGAGCAGGCACTCGCGCAGGACGCCCTGGCCGATCATGCCCGTGGCCCCGAAGAGCAGGACCTTCATGGCAGACCTCCCTGGGGGAGCATGGGTTGTCCATCCAGCGTGGCACGGATGGGGACCTCGGCCCCGGTCTTCCAGGGCAGCGGGGGCCACCAGCGCCGCTGCGGCGGCGTGGCGGGTTCGAACCCCTCTCCGGGCCTCGGCAGCGCGACGGTGGCGCCCACCGGCCCCGCCGCCGCCAGCACCCGCTCCACGGGTTCGGTCCAGCCGTGGGCGGCCAGGTCGAAGAGGCCCCAGTGGATGGGCAGGAGCACCCGGCCCCGCACCATCTGATGGGCCCGCACGGCCTGCTCAGGGCCCAGGTGCCAGTCGGGCCAGGCGGGGTTGTAGGCCCCGGCCTCGATCATGGCCAGGTCGAAGGGGCCCAGGCGTTCGCCGATGTCCGCCAAACCGGGGAACATGCCCGTGTCGCCGGAAAAGTAGACCCGGTGCCGGAGGCCGATGAAGGCGAAACCGCCCCACAGCGTCCGGTCCTTGTCCCGCAATCCGCGGCCCGAGGCGTGGCGGGCGGGAACGAGCACCACCTCCAGCCCGCCCACCCGCACCGAGTCCCACCAGTCCAGCTCCGTGATCCGGGCCTCCGGCACGCCCCAGCGCCGGAGCCGCGCCCCCACGCCCAGCGGCACCACGAAGCGCGTGTCCCAGTCCTTCATGCGGCGGAGGGTGCCCTCGTCCAGGTGGTCGTAATGGTCGTGGGAGAGGGCCACGACCTGCGGCACCGGCACCTCCTCCAGGG
>JAMPXL010000012.1 GCA_023701165.1 Geothrix sp.
GGACCCACCAGGCCCACCTTCTCGCCGGGGTTGAGCTGGAAGTCCGCCTCGATGAACAGGACCTGCTTGCCGTACTGCTTGCTGACGTTGGAAAACGAGATCATGGGAATCCGATGCGCAGAATGGGTCGCCCGGCAGGCCTGGGCGGCGGAGAATCCAGAGACAGGGGATCGAGGTCGCGGGTGGCAGGATCCTCAAGCCTACGGCGCATCCAGGGTACCACAGGGGCCCCGCCGTCCAGGCATCCCCGCCCGGCGCCTGCGCCCGATCAGGCCGGAGATTCGGTTCGCGGGCCGTGCATCAGCTCCACCACGGCCTGGTTCAGGCGCAGCCGGGTCTCGTGGCGCTCGAAGGCCCGGGTGATGTAGCGGGCGCGGATCTCGACGCCGTTCAGGGTGGGCACCACGTTCAGCCCCGGGGTGGTGGAGAAGGCCTGCACCCGGTAGCGCGCCGTGGCCCGCTGCCACTCCTGCTCGGCCAGCTTGCCGTTGGCCTCGGTCTGCCGTTCCACCAGCTTCTGGACGCCATCGATGATGGGATAGGGATCCTGCCCCAGGGGGATCAGCACCCGCAGCTCGTCCCACATCCACTTCCCTGTGGTGGAGAAGTTGAAGAAGTGGCCCTCGATGGCGAAATTGTTCACGAAGGCCACGCGGCGCCCCGTGGGGTGGCCCGCATCGCTCCAGCTGCCGGTTTCCATGACCACCGTGCGCAGGAGCCCGATCTCCACCACCTCGCCGCCCACGCCGCGGATCTCCACCCAGTCGCCCACGCGGATGCCGTTCCGGCCCATGAGGATGAACCATCCGAAGAAGGCCACGATGAAGTCCTTGAGGGCCACGGTCAGGCCCGCGCCCGCCAGGCCGATGATGGTCGTGGTCTGGGCCGGCGCGCCGAAGCTGGCGAAGATGATGGCCAGCGCGCACAGAACCTGCACGGCCAGCTTCACCACGGTCCTCAGCGTGCCCGCGCCCTTCTTGTCTCCGGCCGAGGCCCGGTGGAAGAGGCGGTCGATGAGCCGGCCTGCGAGGTGGGCGCCCAGGACCAGACCCAGGATCCACAGCAGGCGCGTGAGCAGCCCGTGGAGGGCCAGGTTCCCGTGGCCCTCCGCCAGGGCCATCCAGGTGCCGTAGACCACGGCCAGCTCCTGCTGATCCTGGATCCGGCGGCCCATGTCCGAAAGCCGCTGCTGCACGTCACCGTACTGCCGGAGGTAGGACACCGCAGCCTGGGCCTGGTCCCGGCCTGGCCCCCCGTCCCGCGCGGCGGAATCCTTCACCAGGTTGGACGCCCAGTACTTCGCGGCCTCGCGGTCCTCCTTCTCCTGCTTCGCCCTCGCCTCGATGGTTTCGCGCCGCTTGGCGAGGGTCTGCACCTTGGCCAGGGCCTCCTGGCGGGCCCGGTCCAGGCGACGGAACTTGGTGCGCTGGGCGTTCCACTCCATCACGCGGGCCACCAGACTCCCCGCCTGGAACACGGTCACCGGCCGGGCCGCGGCCTTGGCCTGGGAGGACTCCCGGTCCGCGGCCTCGTGGGCCTCCTTCAGGCGCCGGATGCGGGCCTGGGGATCGCCGCCCGCCCGGGACAGGTCCTCGGAGGCCGCCTCCAGCTCGTCCTGATCCAGCTGCAGCTGGGCCCTGGCCACATCCAGCTGGTCCTCCAGGACATTCTTCTGGGATTCCCGGGCCGCGGCCAGCTGCTTCGAAAGGTGGGCCATCAGCTGCTGGCCAGCTTCCACCGCCGCCTGGGCCTTGGCTTTGAGCTCGGCGAGGTTCTTCAGCTCGGGAGTATCGGGGATCTGCGCGCTGGCTGCCCGCCGGAGGGCGTCCGTGAAGGCCAGGTCCACCTCGTGGTTGGCCAGCCGTTCCGCCTGCTGCGCCAGCTGCTGCTCTTCCAGCGTGGTGGCCAGGGGCACCAGGCTCCGGGCGGTCAGCAGCGGGGTCTGGTCCACCAGGCGCTCCCTGGCCGGCGCGGACCGGCGCAGGCCGCGAGCCTTGGCCGGGGGCCCTCCTTGGGCCTGGGCGGCGGGCACCGGCTCCCGGGTCCACCACCACCCGGCCGTCGTCACGGCCAGCAGCAGCAGCAGGACCGCTGCAGGGATCCAGGGGCGGAACTTCATGCCGTCCAGACAACCATGAATGGGGCCGGAACGCAAAAACCCCGGAGGCCAGGCTCCGGGGTTCGAAGTCGCGCCCCTGGGGGGCTCAGCCCTTCTTGGGGGCGGTGTCCTTCTTCTTGCCGCAGTCGGGGCACTCCTTGCACGAAGCGGCCTTGTTCTTTTCGCAGCAGGCCATGCCGCAGGAGGACTTCTTCGGTTCGGCCTTCTTCTCCTCGGCGGCGAAAGCCACCAGAGCGAAGGAACTCACCAGGGCCAGCGCCAGGAACTTCTTCATGGAACCCTCCGGATTGGTGGGACACGGTCCCACGGAAGCACCATACCCCTGGGAGATGCCTTTCCAAACACCTAAATTTTCCGCCTACTTTCCGAACAGGTTCTTGAGCACCATGCCCGCCATGGCCGGATTGGCTCCGAGGCGGCGCTTCAGGTAGTGGACCGCGTACTTCCACTCTTCGGCGAAAGGCACGTAGAGGCGGATGATCTGGCCGCGCTTGACGATCTCCTGCTGGATCTCGGTGCGGGGGACGCCCAGAAGCATCTGGAACTCGTAGGCGTCCTTCGCCACGCCGTGCTTGTCGAGATGCGCGATGCAGCGGCGGATCAGGGGCTCGTCGTGGGTGGCGATCTCGGGGTAGTGGCCGTGGTCGAGCAGGAGCTGGACGTACTCGAACAGCTTGTCCTTCATGTCGGCCTTGTCCTGCAGCGCCACGTCGGCGGGCTCCTTGTAGATGCCGATGCAGATGCGGACCTTGCAGGGCTTGGTGTGCAGGGCCTTGATGTCCTCACCCGTGCGGAAGAGGCGGCTCTGGAGCACGATGCCGAAGTTGTCGAACTCGTTCCGGATGGCCTTGAACATGCGAAGGGTGACGTCCGTGAAGTTCCGGTCCTCCATGTCCAGGGTGATGTGCATCCCGTGCGCGGCGGCGGCGGTCACGATGCGGCGCATGTTGTCCTGGCAGTACGCTTCGCTCTCGTTGATGCCCAGCGAGGTGGGCTTGATGCTGATGCTGGCGTAGGGCCGGCCCTTCAGGGCCTCGACCATGCGGAGGTAGACCTGGACCGTGGCTTCCACGTCCTCCCGGCGGAAGACTTCCTCCGCCAGCAGGTCCACCGTGGAATGGATCCCCAGCCTGGTGTGGAGCTCGTCGGCCTTGGCCACCCCGCTGGCGACGCCCTTGCCCGCCACGTACGGCGCCGCGAAGGTCCGGACCAGGCTGCCCGGCATGAGATCAAGAATGATGCGTTTCAGATCCACGGTATTCCTCCCGTCATTCCTGCGTTTCCCGGCCCACCGGCGACAGTCGGCGCGGCCTTTCAAATATAACGGGGGCCATGCCCCGGCGGTGGCGGTGGCGGGCAGATGTGACGGGGGAGACAACATCAAAAAGCCCGCAGACTTTGGATCTGCGGGCTCCGTGGTGGTGGTCCCTCCCGGACTCGAACCGGGGACCCTCTGATTAAGAGTCAGATGCTCTAACCAGCTGAGCTAAGGGACCACGAGCAAAAGAAAGTCTACCAGGGCTCCCCAGGAACGCAAGAGCCGGTTCTGCGCCTGTTCCTAGAGGGTGGGCATCTTCATGGCATCCCGCACATCGGCCATGGTTTCCGCCGCCACGGCCCGGGCCCGGGCGCTGCCGTCCCGGAGCACGGCCTCGATGGCCTGGGGCTGGGCCAGATGGGTTTCGATCTTCTCCCGGACGGGCTCGATGCGCCGGATCATGGCCTCGGCCACCCGCTTTTTGCAGTCGAAGCAGCCGATGCCCGCCCGGCGGCACTCGGTGTTCACCAGCTCCACCGTGGCGTCATCGCTGAAGAGCTTGTGGAACTCGAACACCGGGCAGATATCCGGGTTGCCGGGATCCGTCTTGCGGAGGCGGGCCGGATCCGAGGCCATCTGGCGGGTGCACTTCTCCAGGATCTCGGCGTTGCTGTCCCGCAGGTAGATGCAGTTGCCGTAGCTCTTGGACATCTTCCGGCCGTCAAGGCCAGGCACCTTGGGCGTCTTCGTGAGCACGGCCTCGGGCTCGGGGAAGACCTCCCGCTGATAGAGGAAGTTGAAGCGGCGCACCACCTCGCGGGCCAGCTCCAGGTGGAAGAGCTGGTCCTCGCCCACGGGCACCCTGGCGGCCTTGTAGATGATGATGTCGGCGGTCTGGAGCAGGGGATAGCCCAGAAAGCCGTAGCTGCCGAGATCCGCCACCGCGTTCTGGAGCTTCTCCTTGTAGGTGGGCACCCGCTCTAGCCAGGAGAGGGGCGTCACCATGGACAGCAGCAGGTGCAGCTCGGCGTGCTCCTTCACCAGGCTCTGCACGAAGAGCGTGGCCTTCTGGGGATCCAGCCCCGCCGCCAGGTAGGTGGCGGTGAGCTCCAGCGTGGCGGGCCAGACTTCGGCCACGGACTCGTACTTCGAGGTCAGGGCATGCCAGTCCGCGATCATGTAGAAGGCTTCGCCCTGGCCCTGCAGCCGCGTGAAGTTGTCCAGGGCCCCCACCAGGTGGCCGATGTGCTGGGAGCCCGAAGGCTGGATGCCGGAGAGGATGCGGGGCTGCATGGATCAAACTCCGAGGAAGAACTGGGCGATGAACTTGATGCCCTCAATGATGAATTTGAAGACCGGGCTGAGCACGATCCCGAGCACCCCGGTGAGGGCAAGCACGATGAGGGCGCCGCCCATCCAGGGCTGGATGCGGTCGAACTTCGGGAGCCACCGCCAGGGCAGCATGCCCCGCAGGATGCCTGCCCCGTCCAGGGGGCCCATGGGCAGGAGGTTGAAGAGCGCCAGCCCGATGTTGATGATGACCAGCCGGCCGGTGAGGGCCAGGGCCAGGGTCATGCCTGGGCCCAATTCCAGGGCCTGAAGGCTTTCCACCTTCCAGGACAGCAGCGAATAGAGGAACAGGTTGAGCTCATGGGGCTTCGGCACGGCCACCATCTTGACGAGGATCATCAGCACCGCGGTGAACAGGACCGCCAGCGCCAGGTTCGAAGCGGGCCCCGCGGCCGACACGATGGCCAGTCCGCCCCGCTGGGTGAAGCGGCGGGTGAGGTGCCGGGGATCCACGGGCACGGGCTTGGCCCAGCCGATGAAAGGGAAACCCGTGGCCATGCCCAGGAGGGGAAACACGAAGGTGCCCAGGGGATCCATGTGGGCCAGGGGATTCAGCGTCATCCGCCCCAGCCGCGCCGCCGTGTCGTCCTCCAGCCAGTAGGCGGCCGAGGCGTGGCTGGCCTCGTGGACGCTGAGGCTGAAGAGCAGGGCCACATAGCTGACGAGGATGGTGGGGATGGAGATGCTGTCGAACACCCGGACTCCGGCAATCCTCCAGTCTAGCGGGTGGGCCTCCGGGGTGGAGGCTGGGGATCCGGGGGTGCCCAACCTAAGGCCCTGCGGGGCCCGTCCGATGAAGGGGGAAGCCCTGCTGCGTCCAGCGGATGGGTCCTCCAGGAGCCTGCATGTACCTCAAGCCCAATGCACCCACCGCCGCGGCCGCGGGGAAGACCGTCATCGGCTTCAACGTCATCAACGGCAAGGAGATCGAGGGCGATCTGGGCATGATCGAATCCCGCTCCGCCGCGGACCGGCGCGACCTGGTGGGCATGTTCCCCGACAGCGGCGAAAAGGACGTGGCCCGGGCGGCCAAGGCCGCGGATGACGCGTTCAGGGCCTGGTCCGCCACCCCGGCCCCGGCGCGGGGCGCCGTGATCCAGCGGACCGGCGACATCCTGGCGGCCCATCAGGCCGCGTTCGCCCGGATCATCACCCGGGAGACGGGCAAGACCCCCAGGGAAGCCCTGGACGAGGTCCAGGAGGCCATCGATACCTGCCGGTTCTCCGCCACCGAGGGACGCCGTCCCCAGGGCTGGACCATGTCCTCCGCCCGGCCCGGGCAGGGCCTCACGGTCCACCGGCGTCCCGCAGGAGTCTGCGGCGTCCTCACCACCGGCACCTCCCCCCTGGCCGTGCCGGTCCGGAAGCTCATTCCCGCCCTCCTTTCGGGCAACACCGTGGTGTGGAAGCCCAGCGACGACGCCCCCACCATCGCCTACCTGCTCATGCAGGCCCTCATGGATGCCGGCCTGCCGCCGGGCGTGGCGAACACCGTGAACGGCCGCGGCCGGGCCGGGTCCGGCAAGCACCACATCGCGGGCATCGGCAAGGGCCTCTACCAGGCCTTCAGCTTCACGGGCTCCGCGGCCCTGGGCCGGAGCATCGGCGAGCTGTGCGGCCACCATTTCATCGTCTCCGGCCTGGAGCTGGGCGGACGGAATCCCATGGTGATCCTGCCCGATGCGGATCTGGACCGGGCCGCCCGGGACGCCGTGCGGGCCGCCTTCGGCCACGGAGGGCAGCGCGGCGCCAGCCTCGCCAACCTCATCCTGCACAAGGCCTGCGCCGCCGAGTTCAAGCGCCGCTTCCTGGAGGCCGTGGCGGCCCTCGACATGGGCAATCCCATGACCGATCCCGAGGTGGCCTACGGCCCCATGATCAACGCCCGCCTGGCAGAGGGCTTCAAGGCCCACTGGGAGCTGGGCCGCCAGGACGGCGCCACGCTGCTCTGCGGCGGCGAGGCCTGGACGGACGGCAACCGCACGGAGCGGGTGCTGGGGCCCATCGGCCACGGCCACTACATGCAGCCCTGCGTCTGGGATGGCGTGGCCCCCTCCATGGAGCTCTTCCACAAGCAGGTCCTCGGCCCCACGGTGAACCTCATCCCGGTGGCCGACGTCGACGAGGCGCTGGCCTGCGTCCACGCCGCGCCCTGCGGCCTCTCCGCCAGCCTCTACACCGAGGACCGCCGCTGCATCGAACGCTTCCGGCGCGAAGCCCGGGCCGAGGTGCTGAACCTCAACACGGGCGGCACCGGCCTCCGCGAGAACGGCCCCTGGGACCTGGACTGGCACACCCGCTGGCAGACCGTGCATGAGACCGCCCCTGGTCCCATCCAGGATGCTCCCGTCCATGCCGCCAAGGGCAAGCCCCGGCCCCTGACCGATTGGACCGGCCTCTGATCCGGGCTCAGAGTGCCTAACAAGACCCCCACGGGGCCGCGCGAGGGTCGCCGGGCGAGCGAGGCGAGGAACGCGAGTCGAAGCGTAGCGGGTACTACGCGCGACGGAGGCTCCGGCTCTGCGAGCCGAAGGCGAGCAGGAGCGGCGCACAGCGCCGCGATAGCTGGAGGTGACGCGGCATCGCCCTCCGCCTGATGGGCCCTGCCCCGCAGGGCCCTCCCGCTCGCAAGCTCGCGGAGGCGGAGCCTCCCCGCCGCCCCTCGCCCGGAGGGAGAAAGCCAGGTGGGCGCCCCGCGGCGTCAGGGCCCCTGGCTCGGACCTGCGGTCCTCGGGGCTCCGCCCCCGCCATCGGCTACGCCGATGCGGCCCTATCCGCTTCGCGAATGGTGAACGATGTCCCGCATCGCCCTGCGGGCCCTTCCTTGCGGTGCATCCCACCTGGCTTTCTCGCGGCCTCGTCGGGGTTTTGTTAGGCACTCTAGGCCCTTCCCACCCACTCAGGCCGCCTCGCCCTCCGCGAACTGCAGCCGCACCAGCTTGGCGTAGACGCCGTCCTGGGCGATGAGGCCGTCGTGGGTGCCCCGCTCGACGATGGCGCCCTGGTCCAGGACCCAGATCTCATCGGCATCGCGGATGGTGGAGAGCCGGTGGGCGATGGTGAAGGTGGTGAGGCGGTGGCTCACGCGCTCGATGACCGTCTGGATCTTGGCTTCGGTTTCGGAGTCGATGTTGGCGGTGGCCTCGTCCAGCAGCAGCACGGCGGGCTCCAGGTAGAGCATGCGGGCGAAGGCCAGCAGCTGCCGCTCGCCGGCGCTCAGCTTCTGGCCGCGCTCGCCCACCTGCGTGTCCAGGCCCTGGGGCAGGCGGCCCACCAGGTCCTTCAGCTGGCTCTGCTCCAGCACGGAGGCCAGGCGGGCCTCGTCCAGCGGGCGGTCCAGCACGATGTTGTCCCGCAGGGTGCCGGAAAAGACGAAGACATCCTGGAGCACCAGGCCGAAGAGGTCCCGCAGGCCGCGCAGCTTCAGGTCGCGCACATCCACGCCGTCCACGGTGATGCGGCCCTCGTGCACATCGTAGAACCGCATGAGCAGGTTGATGAGGGTGCTCTTGCCGGCCCCGGTGTGGCCCACCACCGCGATGCGCTGGCCCTTGGGGATGGTGCCGCTGAGCCCGCGCACGACCTGGCGGCCGCCGGCCTCGTAGGCGAAGGTGGCCTCCTCGAAGCGGATCTCGCGGGCGAAGACGGCGGCCCTGGCATCCGGCGCCTCGGGGATCTCCTCCCGGTTGTCCAGGAGGCGGAAGATGCGCTCGCTGGAGGCCAGGGCGGTCTGCATCACGTTGTAGCGCTCGGCCAGCTCCCGGATGGGCCGGAAGAACCGGCTGGACTGCTGGATGAAGGCCAGCAGCAGGCCCCAGGTGATGGCGCCCGCCTTGAGCTTGAAGCCCGCGTAGAAGATGAGCGCCGCCAGGGTGCCGGAGGTGATGAACTCCACCACGGGGAAGAACACGGCGTAGGCGAAGATGGTGCGGAGGAAGGCCTGGAAGTAGTCCTCGTTGAGGCCGCGGAAGTGCCCGCGGCTCCGCGCCTCCTGGGCGTTCACCTGCACCAGGCCCATGCCCGAGATCTGCTCCTGGAGGAAGGCGTTGATGGCGGCGTAGCGCCGCTGGGTCTCGCGGAAGGCCTCGCCCGCCCGGCGGCGGAAGAATTCGGTGGCGACCAGGAGGAAGGGCAGGATCACCAGGGCCACGGTGGCCATGCCCGGGTGGGTCCAGAACATCCAGGCCACGATGGCCAGCAGGGAGAGGGCATCCCCCACGATGGCCACGAAGCCCGAGGCGAACATTTCGTTGAGGTTCTGCACGTCGCTGGTGACGCGGGTCATGAGGCGGCCCACGGGGTTGCGGTGGAAGAAGTCCGTGCTGCGGCCCATGAGGTGCGCGAAGAGCTGCACCCGCAGGTCGACCATGGCCCTCTGGCCCACCCGGGCCAGCAGGAAGTAGCGCGCGAAGCTGACCAGGAAGCCGGCCACCAGCACACCGAAGAAGCCCGCCACCATGGGCGCCGCGCCCGCCAGGCTGCCCTGGTCCATGAAGCGGTTGATGAGGCGCAGGGTGAGCTCCGAGGGCAGCACCTCCAGCAGGGCCCCGAGGGCCATCAGCACCAGCAGGACCAGGAGCGACGCCCACTGGGGACGCAGGTAGCCCGCCAGCCGCCAGAGCAGCGTATGGCGCATGGGCTGCTGGTCCACCCGGTCGGATTGGAAGAAGGCTCCCTGTTCGGACATGGGCCCATTCTCCCACAGGCGCCCGGGTTCCAGCGGGAACCGGGACGGATCCCCCCCGCGCCGTTTAAAGTAGGAGATCCCCGGAGACGACATGGGCCCCTGGATCCCCGCTTTCCTCGCCACCGCCCTCCTGGCGCAGGCGCCGCCGTCCGGTGCCGAAGCCCGGCTGCGCCGGGATGTGGAATTCCTGGCCTCTCCGGCCCTCAAGGGCCGGGGCAACGGATACCCGGAGCTGGACCAGGCCGCCCGGCGCCTGGTCCGGCAGTGGAAGGCCCTCGGCCTGAAGGCGCAGGTCCAGCGCTTCCCGTTCATCGCGAAGGTGGTGCGGGAGGAGCAGGCCGCGACCCTCTCCCACGGCGAGGATGGGCGCGCCCTCGCCTGGGGCCGCGACATCGAGGCGCTCGGCCTCAGCGGAGATGCGGATTTGCGGCAGAAGCCCCTCGCCTTCCTGGGGTACGGCGTCCGCATCCCCGGAGGCTACGACGATTTCGCGGGCGTGGACGTGAAGGGACGGGTGGCCGTCATCGCCCGCACCCTGCCGGACATGGATGCCTTCGCCCACCTGCCCCGGGGCGAGCGGAGCCTGCTGGCCCGCCTCAAGCGCCTGGAGGCCGCGAAGGCCGCCGCGGTTCTCGTGCTGGAGGACGGCCCCGTCCGCCCCCTGCAGCGGGAGGAGGGCCCCGTGAAGCTGGACATCCCGGTGCTGAGCGTGTCCGCGGAGGCCCTCGGCACGGCCTGCGGCGACCTCCGGGCCAAGCTCAAGGCCATCAAGGACACCGGCAGGCCCGCCAGCCAGGATTTCATCTACGCGCCCTGGACCACGCTCACGCTGAAGCTGAAGCTCCGCCGCGAAGAGGCCCAGGTGCCCAACGTGGTGGCCGTGATTCCGGGCCGCGATCCGAAGCTCCGGAAGGAATTCATCGTCCTGGGCGCGCA
>JAMPXL010000013.1 GCA_023701165.1 Geothrix sp.
CAGCCTAGCGGCTGAATCCTGGAGAAAGGAACTGCTTCGCAGTTCCATGCGTTTCCGATACTCGCGAACCGAAGGTTCGCGAGCCGGTCACAACCTATGTCCGTTCCACCCGCACCTGCACGATCCGCGCGCCTTCCATGCGCAGCACCGTGAGCCGGGCGCCCTCGACCTCCACGGCTTCCTGGGGCTTGGGGACGCAGCCGAGGCGGGCCAGGACCAGGCCGGCCAGGGTGTCGAAGCCCTCCCCCTCCCAGGCGTCGAGGCCCAGGCGCTGGGCCACGTCCTCCACATGGGCCTGCCCGGAGACCAGGTAGACGCCGGGGGCCTGCTCCACCAGCCCGGCGGGGGCTTCATGCTCGTCCTGGATCTCCCCGAAGACCTCCTCCAGCAGGTCCTCCATGGTGGCCAGGCCGGACACGCCGCCGAATTCGTCCACCACGATGGCCAGCTGGGTGCGGGTGCGCTGCATCTCGCGGAGCAGGTCCATCACGGGTTTGCTTTCGGGCACGAAGCGGGGGGGCTTCATGAGCGTGGCCAGGGGGGGGTGCTCGCCATCCGGCAGCTGGAGGAGGTCCTTGAGCAGGAGCACGCCGCGGATGTGGTCGATGCCTCCCTCGAAGATGGGCAGGCGGGAGTGGCGGGTGCGGGTGAAGGCCTGCCAGGCGTCTGGGATGGTGGCTTCCAGGGGGAGGGCGGCGATGCGGGTGCGGGGCGTCATCACTTCGCGGACGAGGGTGTCCCCGAAGGTGACGACATTGCGGATGAGCTCCCGGTCCCCGGCCTCCAGGATGCCCTCGGCCTCGCCCTCTTCCAGCAGGGCGGTGACGGCCTCCTCGGTGGCGTCCTCGGGTTCGGCCTCCTTGGCGCGGTCCTGGGTCCGCCGGTCCACGAGGTGGGCCAGGGGGTCCACCAGGAGGGCCAGGAGGGGATGGATGGGCGCATAGAGGGGGAACAGGCGGATGAGCCACCGGGTGGGGTCGCCGGGGGTGAGGAGGACCGGCAGGGCCAGGTCCAGAGCCCAGAGGCCCGCCAGCACGAGGAAGGCCAGGCTCCAGCCGCCGCCGGGGAGGACGATGCGGAAGGGCCACAGGAGGGCGAGGAGGGCCAGCAGGAGGGTCTGGTTCCAGAAGGCGAGCCCCATGCCCAGGGCCTGGGGCCGCTCCAGGAGGGCGGCCAGGCGCGGGTCCTGGACCAGGTCCTCCTCCAGGATCCGGCGGCGCTGGAGGGAGGGCATGCTGTGGAACGCCGACAGCAGGGCCGTGGTGGCGCTGCGGTAGATGAGCAGCGCCAGGGCGGCGAGCAGAAGCCAGGATGTGGGGGCGTTGATGCCTGAATCAGCCATTGTTTGGATGATTCTAGCGGGTCCCGCCGCTGCGTGCCTGGATCAGCCTGGCGATGTCCGCCTTGGCTTCGGGACTGAGGTGCAGCTTCCGCCGCCCAGCCTCGCGGAAGTACTCCTCGGGATCGCGGCAGAGCCCATCGGGGGTGGGGGGCAGGCCCTTGCGGGCCCGGGCGGCGTTCAGGAAGGCGTAGGGCTCCTTGGCCAGCTCGGGGCTCTGCAGGAAGTGGCGGACGGTCCACCAGCCGCCCAGTACGCACCAGACGCCCAGGGCGGCCACGGCCTTGTGCTGGAGGCTCCGCATGGTGTCCGGCGTCTGGCGCACCTTCTGCCAGGCGATGCCGGCCCAGAGGTTCAGGCCGATGACGGCGGCGGTCAGCAGGAGCGTGCCCGTCCAGCCCAGGCTGCCCCAGCCCCAGCCCGTGAGGCCGATGACGGCGGGCGCCAGCAGGACGCTGAAGAGCAGGTTGAGGTGCAGCATGTAGAGCAGCAGCGATTCGGCGCTGGCGGCCTTGATGGGATTGGGTCCCTTCCACCGGGGGCGGATCAGTTCCACGGCACCCATGAGGGTTCCGGCCAGGAGGATCCAGCCCAGGCGCGCCGCGACGCTGGGCAGGGTGGTGTTGGCGATGGCGCCCAGTTCGCTGTAGGTGAAGGCGCCCGTGCGGCTGTGCAGCATCCAGACCCCGTTCTGCTGGGTCCAGGTGCCGCCCCAGAGCCAGCTCTGCTGGGCTGCGGTCCCCCAGGCCAGCAGCAGGGCGCCGAGGACGGCGAGGCCCGCGAGGAAGCGGGCCTCGCTCCAGCGGGCCTTGCCGCCCGTGGGCTCCGAACCGGCCACCGGCATGACCCTGAAGTGGCGGTAGAGCCCCCCCAGGAAGGCGCCGAAGGCCGGGAAGGCGATCCAGGGGAAGAGGGGGAACAGGGCCTGCACGCCGCGGTCCGGGTTGCCGTTGAAGAGCCCGCGGATGGGCAGCCACAGGCCGTCGGCGACGCCCGTGGCCCAGAGGTGGGGCGCGACCACGGGCACGAAGACGGCGATGGCCAGGGCGAGGCCCGTGAACACCCGGGGATTCCGCACGAGCCGCGCCAGGCCCTGGAGGATGAGCAGAGAGAAGACGATGCACTGGAGCACGTCGATCTTGAACAGCTCCCGGGCCTGCTGGGGCGTGTTCAGCACGGTCCAGTCCGCGAGGGTGATCCCGGGCGCATGCAGGGCGTAGGCGCAGAGCAGGATGAACCCCAGGCGCCGGGCCGTGTCCGGCCAGAAGGGGCGCAGGGTGCCGTCCGTCCGGAAGGTGGAGATCACCAGGCTGTAGCCCGCGGCCATGGTGAAGCTGGGCGCCACCAGGCCGTTGAGGTAGTTCAGCCAGTCCGGGCGGAGCCCCGAGGCCAGCCAGACGTTCACCACATGCACTTCGATCATCACGATCACCGCCCAGCCCCGCAGCTGGTCGATCCAGTCGCAGCGCTTGGAGGGAGTCAGGTCAGTCCAGAGGGACATCGGAACCTCAGAAAGGGAAGGGGCAAACGAAAATAATCACCACCAAGACACCAAGACACCAAGAAAAGAAGAAAGCCGTTCTTGGTGTCTTGGTGTCTTGGTGGTGAATCTTTATTCCTTGAAGTCGGGCAGGCCTCAGGCGTTCTGCTTCCGCATGACGCTGTGCTTCTTGCCGTAGAGGAAGTAGATGGCGAAGCCGAGGCCCAGCCAGGCGATGAGGCGCCACCAGTTGGCCACGGGCAGGGAGAACATGAGCATGAGGCAGGTGAGGACGCCCATGACGGGCACGAAGGGCACCCAGGGGCAGCGGAAGGGCCGCTCGGCCTCGGGGTGCTTCTTGCGCATGATGAGCACGGCGGCGCAGACGATGACGAAGGCCAGCAGGGTGCCGATGTTGGCCAGGTGCAGCAGGGCGTCGATGGGCAGGAAGCCCGCCAGGGCCCCCACGAAGATGCCCACCAGGATGGTGGACTTCCAGGGCGTGCGGAACTTGGGGTGAACGTCACCGAAGGTGGCCTTGGGCAGCAGGCCGTCCCGGGCCATGGCCAGAAAGACGCGGGGACCGCTCAGCATCATCACCAGCAGCACGGAGGTGATGCCCGCCACGCCCGCCGTGGCGATGAGGCCCTCGGCCCACCCCATGCCCTTCTGGCTGAAGGCGGTGGAGACGGGGGCGTTGATGTCCAGCTGGTCGAACTTGACCATGCCCGTGAGCACGGCCACCACGGCGATGTAGAGCACGGTGCAGACCAGCAGGGAGACGATGATGCCGATGGGCACGTCCCGCTGGGGGTTCTTGGCCTCCTCCGCGTGGGTGGAGACGGAATCGAAGCCGATGTAGGCGAAGAAGATGATGGCCGCGCCCGCCATGGTGCCGATGGGCGCGCCGCCGCCGTCCACCATGCCCGCCACCCGGTGCCCGAAGAAGCTGATGCCGGTCCAGCCGAAGGGGGCGAAGGGATGCCAGTTGGTGGTGTTGATGAAGAAGGCGCCCACGCCGATGACGAAGAGCACGGCCGCCACCTTGATGGCCACCATGATGCCGTTGAAGGTGGCGCTCTCCTGGATGCCCTTCACCAGGACGGCGGTGATGATCGCCACGATGATCAGCGCGGGCAGATTCATCACGGCGCCCGTGGAGGCGAAGTGGCCCGTGGCCGGGTCGTACTTCCAGGGCGATTCGCTCAGCAGCTTGGGGATGTGGATGCCGATCTTGCTGACGGCGCTCTGGAAGTAGGCGGACCAGCCCGTGGCCACGGCGGCGCTGGAGACACCGTACTCGAGGATGAGGTCCCAGCCGATGATCCAGGCGAACAGCTCGCCGAGCGTGGCGTAGGCGTAGGTGTAGGCCGACCCCGCCACGGGCACCATGGCCGCGAACTCCGCATAGCACAGCGCCGCAAAGATGCAGGTGATGCCGGCGATGACGTAGGACACCATCAGCGAGGGGCCGGCGATGTTGTGCGCCGCGGCGCCAGTGGCCACGAAGATGCCGGCGCCGATGATGGCGCCGATGCCCAGGGCCGTGAGCTGCACGGGACCGAGGACACGGCGGAGACGGTTCTCCCCCTTGGCTTCCTCGAGGAGCAGGGCCAGGGGCTTGCGGGCGAACATCTGGGACGGGGGACGCGGGTCGTTCGACATGAACAAGACTCCATGCGATCCGGGTGGGGGTGCCCGGAAGGGGATTCCAGGAAGATGGTGGGCCAGGGGCTTCCGGCGATCCTAGCACCAGCAGCGGCGGCTATGATGCCCCATGCTCCCGGCCAGCCTCCTTTCCCGCCTCGCGGCGGTCCGCGGCTCCCTGCTGCTCTGCCGGGGGTGCCTCGGTCCCGTGGCGGGGGGCTCGGAGGCGGGCCTCTGCGCCCGGTGCTGGGCGGGCCTGCTGCCCCTGCCCCCGGACCGGTGCCCCCGCTGCGCCCTGGTGCATGCGGAAGCGGCCTGTCCCGAGGCCACGGATTGGGCCCTGGGGGACGCCCTCTGGGACTACCATGGCGGCCGGCCGCCCCTGGGGGCCCTGCTGCTGCCGGGCATCAAGCAGGGCGAGGCGGGATGGCGGCGGGCCCTGCTGGACCGCCTGGCCCGGGCCCCCCTGCCGGACTGGGTCCTGGACGTGGACCGGGTGGCCGCGGCCCCCAGCGCCCTCCCCCGCCGCCTGCTGCGGGGTTTCGACCTGGGCGCAGAGGCGGCGCGGGTGCTGGCGGGGCGCATCGGCCGTCCCTTCGAGCCCCTGCTGGCCAAGACCTGGTTCAGCGGCCGCCAGGCCTCGCGCACGGAATCCGAGCGGCGGCGCCTGCCGCGGAAGGCCATCGCCCTGCGCAGGGGTGCCCGGCCGCAGGGCGTTGTCCTCCTGGTCGATGACGTCTGGACCACCGGCACCACCCTGCTGCGCTGCACCCAGGCGTTGCGGGAGGGCGGGGCCGGCGAGGTGCGGGTGCTGACGCTGTTCCGGGCGTTGTAGGGGGAATTGAGTCTGGAGACTGGAGGTACAGATTCTTATGGCGCCGCTGCGCGGCGCAGCAAGGTTTCAATCCGGCGCCTACCCACCGGAACGGCCCAACCGAAAACAATCATCGCGGCCATCGGCCGCCCAGAAAGCAGTACCTCCAGACTCCAGCCCCCTCTACCTCAGCGCCTGCCGCGTGGGCACGGAGCCACGAGCGGCCCGGAGGTACGAGGCTGGCCAGGGCACCTCCACGCCCAGGGCCTTCGCGGCGCGCAGGGGCCAGCGGGGGTCGCGCAGCAGCTCGCGGCCCAGCAGCACCAGGTCGGCGGAGGCCTGGGCCAGGATGGCCTCGGCCTGCTCGGGTTCCGTGATGAGGCCCACGGCGCCGGTGGGGAGGTCCGCCTCGGCGCGGAGGCGGGCGGCGAAGGGCACCTGGTAGCCGGGGCCCAGGGGGATCTCGGCGCGGGGGGCCAGGCCGCCGGAGGAGCAGTCCACGAGGTCCACGCCCAGGGCCTTCAGTTCCCTGGCCAGGGCCACGGACTGGTCGAGGGTCCAGCCGCCTTCCACCCAATCCGTGGCGGAGATCCGCACGAAGAGGGGCAGCTCCTCGGGCAGGATCTGGCGCAGGGCGCCCACCACCTCGCGGACCAGGCGCGTCCGGT
Organism: Geothrix sp.; assembly: GCA_023701165.1. Taxonomy (GTDB): domain Bacteria; phylum Acidobacteriota; class Holophagae; order Holophagales; family Holophagaceae; genus Geothrix. Next base: position 5,949 of record JAMPXL010000013.1, read on the forward strand.
TCGCGAAGGAGCCGCCGTAGGCATCCGTGCGGTGGTTCGACAGGGGCGAGAGGAACTGGTGCAGCAGGTATCCGTGGGCGGCGTGGACCTCGATGACCCGGAACCCCGCGGCCACGGCGCGGCGGGCCGCGTCCATGAAGGCCTCGATGACGGCCAGGATCCCGGGCTCATCCAGGGCCGTGGGCACGGTCCAGCCTTCGTCGAAGGGCAGGGCGCTGGGGGCCGCGGGCGTCCAGCCGCCCTGGGATGCCGGCAGGCTGCCGCTGCCCTTCCAGGGGGCGGGATTCGAGGCCTTCCGGCCCGCGTGGGCCAGCTGGATGCCCGGCACGGCGCCCTGGGAGGCGATGAAGCGCACGACGGGGGCCAGGGCCTCGGCCTGGGCATGGTTCCAGATCCCCAGATCCTCCGGGCTGATGCGCCCCTCGGGCAGCACCGCCGCGGCCTCGGTGAACACCAGCCCCGCACCGCCCTGGGCCAGCCCCCCGTAGTGCACCAGGTGCCAGTCGTTCACGAGCCCGTCCTGGGCCTGGTACTGGCACATGGGCGAGGCCGCGATGCGGTTGGGCAGGGTGAGGCCGCGGAGGGTCAGGGGGGTGAAGAGACGGGACATGGGGACACTCGGCTCGGAATGGGGCCCCTGCCCCATTCCGAGTAGGGTAGGGCCAGGAGCCGGTCATGGGCGAGGCAATTCGGATATGGGTGGACGATCGAGAGAGTCGATCATCCGGTATTGCCGGGAAGCTGCAGAAGATGGAAACCCTATCGGTCGTGGTGAAGCGGCTTCGGACTGGGGATTACCTGATCGAGGGGAAGGTGGTCCTGGAACGGAAGCGTGTGCGGGATTTCCTGGAAAGCCTCAAAGAGGGGCGCTTGTTCGCGCAGGCAAGTCGGCTTGCGGCCCAGCCCATGAGGGCCTTCCTGATTCTCGAGGGGCCCGCTCAGGAGTGGCGGTCGGCAGGGGTGACGCGAGAGGGAATCCAGGGGGCGATGACGATGTTGTCGGTCGCCTTCGGTATTCCCGTGCTCCGGTCCCAGTCCGAGGAGGAGAGCCTGAAGCTGCTGCTCATGACCGCCCGCCAGCTTCAGGCCCAAGCCAGGCCCCCTGTGCGGAAACCGGTTCGCCGCATGCGGGGGAAGCGGGCTTGGCAGATCCAAATCCTGGCGGGGATCCCGAAGGTGGGCCCCATCCGAGCCCAGCGGATGCTGGACCAGTTCGGTACCATCGAAGCCATCGTCACGGCCACGCCCGAGGATCTGGCTGAAGTGGATGGCATTGGACCACGGACGGCCCAGCACATCCACTGGGCCGTCCACGAGTCACAGGAAGCGTACCGCGCTTGATTTTTATTTCTTTTCATACTCGGAACGCGCAGCGTTCCGAGCCGGCCCGTCACAGCCCCAGCACCCTCCTCACCTCCCCCTCAAGCACGCCCTCCCGGATCTCCGCCAGGTCGTAGCGGGCGCGGGTCATGGGCTTGGTGACCTTGAGGATGCGGGTGAGGTCGATGGGGGTGCCGCTGAGGACCACGTCGCAGGGGGTGGCCTCGATGGTGGCGGCGAGGTCCTGCACCTGCTGGTCGCCGTAGCCCATGGCGGGCAGGATGCCCTTCGCGTTGGGGTATTTCCGGTAGGTCGCCGCGATGGAAGCCACGGCGTAGGGCGTGGGATCCACGATCTCGTGGGCCCCCGCCGCCTTGGCGGCCACCACGCCGGCGCCGTAGGACATGGAGCCGTGGGTCAGCGTCGGGCCATCCTCGATGACCAGGGCGCGCTTGCCCTTCACCAGCTCGGGCCGGTCGCAGGTGACGGGGCTGTTGGCGCGGATGACGCGGGCCTTCGGGTTCACGGCCGCGGCGTTCTGTTCTATGGCGGCGATGTCCGCCTCCTTCGCGCTGTCGCACTTGTTGATGAGGATGATGTCGGCCATGCGGAAGTTGGCCTCGCCCGGGTGGTAGGCCATCTCGTGGCCCGAGCGCAGGGGATCGGCGATGCAGAGGTGCAGGTCGCTCTGGTAGAAGGGCAGGTCGTTGTTGCCGCCGTCCCAGAGGATGACGTCCGCCTCCTGTTCGGCGCTGCGGATGATCTGCTCGTAGTCCACGCCGGCGTAGACGACGAAGCCGTTGTCGATGTGGGGTTCGTATTCCTCGCGCTCCTCGATGGTGCACTCGTGCTTGTCCAGGTCGCCGTAGTCCGCGAAGCGCTGGCAGGCCTGCTTGGCCAGGTCGCCGTAGGGCATGGGATGGCGGATGGCGACGACCTTCTTGCCGAGCTTCTTGAGGATGTTGCTGATGTAGCGGGTGGTCTGGCTCTTGCCGGCGCCGGTGCGCACCGCTGTGATGCCGATGACGGGCTTGCTGGACCGGATCATGGTCTTGTCCGCCCCCAGCAGCTCGAAGTCCACTCCGTGGGCGATGCAGAGGCTCGCCAGGTGCATGACCGTGGCGTGAGTGACATCGGAATACGAGAACACCGCCACATCGGGCTTCTCGCGCTGGATCAGGCCCACCAGCTCGGCTTCGTCGAGGATGGGGATGCCCTGGGGGTACAGCTTCCCGGCGAGCACCGCCGGGTAGCGGCGGCCCGCGATGTCGGGGATCTGGGTGGCGGTGAAGGCCACCACCTGGAAATCCGGATTGTCCCGGTAGACGGTATTGAAGTTGTGGAAGTCGCGTCCGGCGGCTCCCAGGATGATCACGCGCCGTGTCGCCATGACACATAACCTTTCGGTCCAGCGGTGCGCCGACACGCTCGGGGTTGGCAGTCCTGACGGCACCGCGACCCAGGGAGGATAGCCCTCCCGGATGTGCCTTGAGAACAGGCTTGTGGCTTGAATCACACCGCCCGGGAGGGTCTATGCTTCTTCCATGCCCATCCCCGCCTCCCTCTCGGCCTTTCTCCGCCGGTGGCGCCGCCCGATCCTTGGGCTGTTGGGAATCTACGGCCTCTGGCTCCTGGCGGGGTTCCTGCTGATCCCGGCCCTGGTGAAGCCGCGCCTGGAGCGGCAGGCCTCGGCGGTTCTGAATCGCCCTGTCACCGCGGCGAAGCTGCGGTTCAACCCCTTCACCTTCGGCGCCACCCTGGAGGGCCTCCAGGTGGCCGAGCGCGGCGGCGGGGAGTGGATCACCCTCCGGCGCCTCTACGTGAATCCCGATGTCCTGCGCCTTCTGCGCCACACCGTGGGCTTTTCCGCCATCGAGGTGGACGGGCTCACCGTCCGGGCCGTGCTGGGGCCGGATGGCCGCCTCAACTTCCAGGATCTGCTGGAGGGCGAGCCGGAGCAGGCGGAGGCCGCGGCGGCACCCTCCACCTGGATCCTCGATGTGCGGCGGTTCCAGATGCGGGAGGGCCGCGTGGCGTTCACCGACCGTTCCGCCGCGGCGCCCTTCCAGACGGTGCTGGGGCCCATCGCCTTCACCCTGGAGGGCCTGCGCACGGAGGTGGGCCACCGCAGCGGGGTGCGGCTGGAGGCCTGGACGGAGGCGAGGGAGCACCTGGTCTGGCAGGGGGACCTGGGCTTCCAGCCCTTCGCCTCCAAGGGCAGCCTGCGGGTGGAGAACCTCTCCCTTCCCAAGTACCGCCCCTACGAGCAGGAGCAGGTGTCCAGCGAGATCCGCAGCGGCACGGGCGCCCTCCGGGCCCAGTACCGGTTCGAGTGGTCGAAGGCGCGCCACGTCGTGGAACTGTCCGGCCTGGAGCTCAGCCTGAAGGATGTGAAGATCGCCGAGCGGGGCGTGGCTGAAGCGGCCATCGAACTCCCCAGCCTGGAGGTCCGCGACGGCAAGGCCGATCTGCTGGCGCCCTCCGTGGAACTGGGCTCCGTCACCGCGGACCAGGGTGTGCTGCGCGTCCAGGCCGCCAAGGACGGCGGGCTGAACCTGGTGCGCCTCCTGGCGCCGCCCAAGCCCAAGGAGAAGCAGGCGGACGAGAAGCCCCTCCAGCTCCTGATCCGCCAGCTGGCCCTGCGGGGCTTCCGGGTGGACTGGGAGGACCTGGGTCCCGCGCGCCCCGTGAAGGTGGAGGCCACGGACCTGAACCTGCGCCTGGCGGATCTCTCCCTGGATCCCCTGGCCGCCGCGAAGCTGGCCCTGGACCTGAAGCTGGGCGCGGGATCGCTGAAGGCCGAGGGGAGCCTGTCGCCCCTCAGGGCCGCGG
>JAMPXL010000014.1 GCA_023701165.1 Geothrix sp.
AGGCGCTCTCCCGTCAGTTTGAGCTGGCGCGACCGCAGGAAGGTTTCGAAGCGCTGCTGTTCTTCCGGGCGTTCGATCTTGGACTTGCGCATGGGACCCTCGCTGGGAAGTCTATCCGTTTCACTCGCAAGATTGCATTTTACAGATAAAAACAAAAGCGTATTATGGAGTACCCGTATACATAGTGGAGTCACCATGGCCATCGTCATTATCCAATCCCCCAACCTGTCGCCGGACCAGAAGTCCCGCATCGGGGAGCGGGTGATCACAGCCCTTCAGCAGGAAGGCCTGAATCCTGGCTCCGTGGTGGTCCTCTTCCGCCCCGAGCGTGGTGACATCTACATGGATGGTCTGCTGGTGCAGGCCCAGGCCCCGGCCGCCGTGGTGGTTCCCGCTCCCGCCCCCCCCAGGCCCGCCGCAGCCGCTCCGGCGCCCGAACCCCCGGCCTTCAAGACCAAGGCCCGGCGCTCCAAGCCCGAGCTGGAAGACCTGAAGATGGACCTCATGCGCATCCTCCAGGACAAGGGTTCCCTGAGCAGCTTCGAGGCCCAGGTCGCCCTCGATCTCAAGGATTGCGACTGGGCCCCGGCCACCCTCCGCCGCCTCTTCACCGAGCTGGAAGAGAGCAAGCAGATCACCAAGAGCGGACAGAAACGCGGCACCCGCTACGTCTGGAAGGGCATCGTGAACACGCCCCGCCAGGGCACCCCCATCATCAAGCTGGTGAAGGCCGAAACCGACGAAGCGTGACGCCAGCCCCATGGACTGGTTCGCCTGGGATTTCGACCGCCCCGCCTACTTCCAGATCTATGCGGACAAGGCCGTGGACGCCGCTTCAGAGGGACCGGCCCTCGCGGCCCTCCTGAGCCTGCCGCCGGGAAGCCGGGTCCTTGACCTGCCCTGCGGCTGGGGGCGCCTGCATCCTCACCTGCGGGCCAGGGGGCTGGAGGTGGCGGGGGGCGATCTGAGCCGCTTGAACCTGCGGCGCCACGCCGCGGAGCATCCCTGCCCTTTGACCCGTCTGGACTTCCGGGCCCTGCCCTTCCGCGACGCCTGCGCCGATGGCGTCTTCTGCGCCTACACCAGCTGGGGCTACTTCGCCACCGAGGCCGAAAACCAGGTCCAGCTTTCGGAATTCGCGCGCGTGCTGCGGCCCGCCGGAACGCTGCTGCTGGATCTGGCGGGCCGGGACTTCCTGCGGGCCTCTGTGGCCGAGGTGGAGGGCTACTGGCTCGACTTCCCGGAGGAGGGCTATCAGGAACGGACCCGCTGGAGCCCAGATGGCCGGCGCATCCACACGGAGCGGCGCTGCCAGGGTGAAGCATTCCGTCATGACATCTGGATTCCCACGGATGCGGAAGTCCGGGCCGGCCTCACCGGCGCCGGCTTCACGGCCGTCGAAGCCTTCGGCGGCCTGGACGGCCGTCCCTGGGAGGCCGCTGCCGAGCGGTGGATCTACCGGGCCCTCAGGCGCTGACCTTCCGGGTGGCGAACAGGTAGGCGCCGAAGCCGAGCCCGGAAAGCCCCAGGGCCACCGGCAGGCCCAGCCCCTGCACCAGGGCGCCGCCCACCAGCGGGCCCACCATCAGGCCCACGGAATAGGCCAGGTTCAGGATGGAGAAGGCCGAGGCGAAGCTCTGGCTGCCCAGGCGCTCCACCTGGTCGGCCACCGCCGGACTGCAGGGGCTCATGATGAAGCTCGCGGTGCTGCCCAGGCCCATCATGGCCAGCGCCACCATCCAGGGCTGCGGCACCAGCGCCGGCAGGGGCAGGATCACCACCGTCATCGCCAGCCCCATCCGCAGCACCCGCGCCCGGCCGATACGGTCCGACAGCCGCCCCATGAGCGGCGAGGTGAAGGTGTGCGCCAGGGCAGCGGCCGCGAAGAGAAGCCCGATCTGCGAGGGCGACTGGCCCAGGCGGCGGTCCATGTCCAGAGGCAGCGTGGATTCCAGCAGGGCCCACAGGCAGGAACCCAGGGCCATGGCCCCGGCGAAGACCCGGATGGTGGGATTGGACAAGAGCTGTCGGAAAGGGATCCGCGGCCCCCGCTCCGGCTCCACCTCGGGAAGGAGGAAGGCCCGGCCCGCCGCGTCCAGGGCCACCAGGACCGCCCCCAGCAGGAAGGGTGTGGAAGGGCCCGCATGCTGATCGAGGAACCCCGACAGGGGCGGCCCGATGAGCACGCCCAGGTTCGCGGCGGCGAAGGCCGTGCCCATGGCCTTGCCCCGGGATTCCGCGGGGAAGTGGTCCGCCAGCAGGGCCATGCCCGGCAGCCAGGTGGCCGCCCCCGCCACCCCCTGGAGGAACCGCGCCAGCACCAGCAGCCAGTACTGGGTCGATACGGCGAACACCAGCGTGGTGACGCCCAGGCCCGCCAGGCCCCAGAGCATGGGCGCCCGCCGGCCGAAGCGGTCCGTGAGGATGGCCACGGGGAAGGTGGCCAGCAGCAGGGCCACGGCGTAGCTGCCGAACAGGATCCCCACTTCCATCTGGTTCAGGTCCAGGCTCCGGGCGTACCGCGGCAGCAGCGGCACCAGCAGGTAGTAGAGGAGCATGTCCACATGGAAAGCCAGGGCCGTCACGAGGAGGGCGGCAGTGGGGGGAGCGGGGCGGCGCATCCCCCCACTATCGCATCGGGGCGCTCAGTCCCGCGCCATCTCCACCTTGGGATAGGCGGCGCGGAAACCCCGGGCTTCAAAGGACCGTTGGCTGGCCGTGCCCGGCGCCGTGGAGGCGCAGGCGAGGTCGCAGCCCCGCTCCCGCGCGAAGGCCAGGCGGGCATCGATGAGCGCCTTCTGCAGTCCCCGGCCCCGGAACCGCGGCATCACGCCGTCCCCCGAGAGCAGGGCCACGCCCTCCACGATCCCCAGCATGCCGCCACCGGCAGGTTCCCCGTCCACGAAGGCGAGGAAGCCCCAGGCATCCACCACCTCGAGCGGAACCTCGAAGGGCGGCTCCAGGCCGCGCCAGTCGTCGCGCGCCAGGAAGCCCGCGCAGACCACCCGGTTGAAGAGGGAGGCCTCTCCGGGTCCGGCGACGCGGACGGCGTGAGGCGGCGGCAGGGCCGCTCCGGCCAGGGCCCTGATCCACAGCTGCTGGAACTGCTGGAGGCGATATCCCCGCCGCGCCAGCAGGATCCACAGAGAGGGGTCGGCGCCAGGGCTCAGCTCCAGCACCGTGGGCGCGCCGAGGAAGGCCTCGACGGCTTCCAGCTCCGGCTCGGCCACCGGCCCGATCAGGCCCAGGGCCTGGTTGAGGGGATGCCCCTCGCCGCGGAAGTGCGCGAAGCCGCCGCCCACGGCCAGGCTGCGGCCACCGGCGGCCTGGTTGAATCGCTCGTTCTGAAGGGCCTGGGCGCGCTCGAGGCGGCGGGCCAGGCTGGGCAGGTCGTATGCCATGGAAATCTCCGGGAAACAGGTCCATCCGGCCGCCCATCGCGGTCCGGCACAAGGCTGCGCCTTTGCGTCAGCCGGGGCGCACGGCTCCTGCGCCAAGTCCAGGCGTTCCGCAGCGTGGGTCGAGGGTGCAGATCAGAGGCCTATCCAGAGAGATCTCCAGACTAGCGGATGTCTCCGGAGGATATAAGCGAAGCCCGGCTCCGCCGGGCCGAGCGCGGGGGGCCGGGGGTATGCGCGCAGCGCGGGATCCCCGGAGGATATAAGCGAAGCCCGGCTCCGCCGGGCCGAGCGCGGGGGTCCGGGGGTATGAGCGCAGCGAGGGACCCCCGGAGAACATAAGCACGGCCCTCTTGCGAGGGCCGTGGTGGACCGGTAAGCCGGGTTCTGTCGTGGGACGTCATTCCTCTGGGATGGATGTCGCCACCCACCTCGTGCGACCTACCCGCCGGCTCGGCCGGGTCAACCCTCGCCGCTTGCGCGGTGCGCCGGCCTATTTGGTCTTGCTCCCTGGGGGGTTTGCCGTGCCCGTCCTGTTGCCAGTCCGGCGGTGGGCTCTTACCCCACCGTTTCACCCTTGCCTGTGATCCGAAGATCCATCGGCGGTCTGTTCTCTGTTGCACTTTCCGTCGGGTCGCCCCGCCCTGGCGTTACCAGGCCCAGTACCCTGCGGAGCCCGGACTTTCCTCTGCCCTTGCGGGCAGCGACGTCCTGATCCACGGGGGCCAGCCTACCACGGGGGCTACCCCGCCCAGGCCACCACGGCCACCTTCGTGCCGGGGCGCAGCCCTTCGATCTCGTCCAGCACCCGGGTGGGGGCGCTGAGGGGGAGGTCAGGATGCACCCGCAGCACGATCCGGTCTGGCTGGCGGGCCAGGGCCGCGGCCAGGGATTCCCCCAGGCGGTCGCCCACGTCCAGGTGCCCCGCGCGATTGAGCGTGAGGCGCAGCATGGGCAGGGGCGGACCGGATCGTCCCTGCCTGGGCAGGGCCGCGGAGAGCACCCGCGGCAGGGCCGGCACCAGCGTCATGAAGACGATGAGCAGGACCAGGACGATGTCCACGAGGGGCGCGACGTTGATGTCGGAGCGGAGACGGGTGGCCATGAGAGCCTCACCGGAGCGAGAACTTGAGCGTGAGCTTGAAGGTGGCGATCACGGGCTGCCCGTCCACACGGGCCGGCTCGAAGCGCCACTGGCGCGCAGCCTGGAGCGCCGCCTCCCGAAGAGCCGGGTGGCCGTCCACCAGGCTCACCTGCGTGGGCAGGCCGCGCTCGTCCACCGTCATCAGCAGCACCACGGCGCCCTGGACCCGCGCCCGGCGGGCGAAGTCGGGGTATGGAGGATCCACCCGGTGGAGCGGGATGAGCCCCGTCACCGAAAAATCGTGGACCACGGGACTGGAGGCGGTCCCCGCGGGGCCGGAGGCCGCAGCGACCGGACCGGGCACCAGGGGACCCGCGCCCTGAAGCTCGTGGCTTCGATCCGCCGTTGGCAGTCCCGACGCTGGTTCCACCGGATCCTGGCGGTCGGCGATCACCGCCTTGGCGCCTGGAAGGGCCGCATCGCCGCCGCCCCTGACCCCGGCCACCAGGCGCTCGACGATGCGCTGGACGGGCGGTCCCTCGAACTCGATGACCCGATCCGGGCGCGTGGGTGGGAGGGGCGGCACGGCCACCGCCGGCGTGAGAGAGGCGAAAGCGAGTGCCCCGCCCAGGACCAGGAGGTAGATCAGGGCGGAAAGAAGGCCCGAGCGGACGGTGTCCGAGGGCGGTGCAGCGGCAAGCACCGCGCAGGGCTGGAGGGTGGGCGGCAGGTCGGGAAAGGCAGGCCCCCGGCCGCGCCGGAACGCGAAGTTGGACATGGTGTCTCCTGTGGGTGGCGTTCCGTGGCCTCCCGCAGATCCGGCATGCACCGCAAGGGGGCAGTCCGGTTGGCAGCAATCCCGGGCCCTGGATCACACACCGTCTGGAGGGGGTCCAAAGATCGCTTGCATCAGGTATCGGCGCGGCTGGGCCGTTGTCAAGCCCAGGCGGGCCATCCATTTCGTCACGCGTTCATCACGCGGCCGGCAGGGGGATGATCCAGCCCTTCCGCTGGAGATCCTCCAGGAGGTCCCATGCGGCACGGTAGGGATCGCCGCCCTCTCCGCCCAGCACTTCCAGATGCAGACGGGACCGGAAGGACACCAGGTCGGGATGGGGGGAGTCCGCCATGCCCGCGCCGGACTGGAAGAGCCGCAGGAGCAGGGCCTCGGGATGGGCGTGGCCCAGGCTGGCCGCCCCGAGGACCGCGCCGCCGTCCCCCTCCTCCACACCGGCCTCGATCAGGCGGTTCCGGAAGGGGTGGAGGCCGGCTGGATCCACGCCCAGGCCAAGGCATCGGACCCTCGGGCTTCCCTCGATCCGTCCGCTCGTGTCCTCTTCTGCAAGCCAGGGACAGGGGGGGCGATGGCCTTCATAGGGAAGCCATGGCATGAAGCTGTCGTGGTGGTGGTCATCCCGGACCCAGGCATGGACCAGGCGCATGAGGCTGGTCCTGAGGGCGGGGTCCATCTCCGGCCCGCACCACAGGAACCGCTGCACGACGTCGGCTCCCGCCCCGGGCTCGCGCCAGGCGCCCTGCCAGTCCCCCTGGTCCAGGGGCAAGTCCAACCTGAGTCCCGCCAGGAAGACCGGGAAGCCCGGATAGGGGAAGGGAAGCCGCACTTCAGCGCCATCGGCGGAGACGCGCAGGTCGGTGTCCGGCAGGCAGCTCTCCAGGGGGCTGGCCTTGAGGGATTCAAGCAGGGACAGTTTATGGTCCTCCGTCCTCAGGGCCTCGATCAGCCGCAGGCGCCACACGCGCCCATCCCGGTCGCAGGACCAGCCCTCCACCGCGGAGGGTTCAGGACGGCTGAGGGCATCCATGCCGAAGAGAAGCACCCGGCCTCCGCCCTCTGGATCCCAGTGGCCGATGGGCGGCGCTTCGCCCGCGGCGTTCAGGAGGCGCGGCCTGCGCTGGGCGCGGGCCCAGGCGATCTGGTCCCAGACGGGACCGGCGGCCCCGTCGGCCCCCAGCGTCCGCTCCAGTTCCCCCGAGACGAGCTGGCGGTAGGCTTCGCTGCGCCGCAGCTCCTGGTGGACGCCGAGGATGACCGAGATCTCATCGATGGTCTGCCGGCTGGCGTGGGTCAGCTCCCCACCCACCTCCATCAGGTGGCCTCCTATCCTGGTGATGTGCTCCATCTCCAGCGCCACCTTGGCCTCGACGCCCCACTGCCGGCCCAGGGCGGCTTCGATCGCCGCGGAGCGCTCCCCCACTTCGTGGAGGGACAGTTCCGCACGGCCCGAGGCGCGGAGCACCTGGTCCACCAGCCCCAGGTGGATCTCCAGGGCCCGCTCCAGATCCTGCCCCTGCTGATCCAGGTGGCTCGCCACATAGAGAAGCTCCTGGATCCCCGAGCCCAGATGCTGGGTCACTTCCTGGAGGTCCCATAGTCCCGCGGTCTCGCGTTCCAGGCCGCGCTGATGCTCATCCAGGGCGCGCTCCAGGTCTGAGGCGCCCTGGGAGGTCTGGTCCGCCAGCCCCCGGAGCCGCCCTCCGATGGCTTGCATCCCCGAAGTCCCGCCACCCTGCTGCGCAAGAATCGCGGCGTTCACGGCCAGGAGCCCTGTCTGCTGCGCTGCCTGGTCGATGGACTGGATGGCCCCCTGGGCGCCTCCGAAGGACCGGATGCGGCGTTGCGACTCGACCCGGAAAGCCTCGATGCGCCGCGTCAGGGCTTCCACCTGGTCCCTCACGCCATCGGCCGAAGCCCGGAACCGCCGGAACTGTTCGGTCCGCGCCTTGGTTTCCTCCAGAAGCCTCGGCGTATGGGCGACCAGGCCCTTCACGGCCAGGCCGAGGCGGGCGCCCTGCCGGAGGCCCGCATCCGCCAGCCTGCCCAGCGCCTCATCTTCCCGCCGCAGGCGGGGGAACGAGTCCTGGAGTTCCTCCAGCAGCATCTCCAGGCGCTCCAGCCTCACCTGCGCCTGTTCCAGGGAGGCCTGGAAGGCCTGGCCCTGGAGCCGGTTCTGGTCTGCCCGGAGCCTCTGGTCCAGCTCGATCTTGTCGAACCTCAAGGCGCCCTCGAACACCCCCTGGAGTTCCCGGCTGTAGGCCTCCAACCGGTCTCCGGCCGCGGCCCTCGCCTCCTGGTCCAGGACCTGCTGCTGGTGGGTCTCCGCCAGCAGGCCGTCCAGGTCCACCCACTCCCGGGTGGTGGCCCGCTGGAGCGCATCCAGGCGATCCGCCATCTGCTGGCCTTCCCCGATCAGGACATTCAGGGCCGCGGAGACCTGGGCGGCTTCATCCCGGAGCCCCTCCGGCGGCGTGAGCCGGGCGCGTTCCCCGCCGAGGATCCGGCCGGCCCAATCGGACAGGAAACCCTCCGGCATCAGATCCCGCTGCCAGGCGAACCAGCGGCGGCCCACCAGCACCAGCCCTGCGACCACCATCATCAGGATGGCGGCCTCGCCGGGCTGGAGGGATGCCGAGGTCCGGAACAGCAGGTAGGCTGCGCCTCCGAGAACCAGGAGCATGGCCAGGTCTCCCACCCAGCGGCGGGTCCCGAGGTATTTCCTGTAGAAGCCCACCGACCTCATGCCCATCCCCAAAGCCATGGCATCCCATCGGCGCCAGGGCCGGGCGGGCCAAGTTTGGTCAGGCTCCGGTCAGAGCGTGCGCCAGAGAACCTCGTAGCTCCGCAGGCTGCCGCCCAGCTCCTGGAGCAGCCGGGCCCGGAGCAGGGCCGTGAGGGCGGTCTGGGCCTCGTGGGCCGCATCCATCCGCGGGGCGGTGTCGGCGCCTCCCGCTCTCAGCTGGCGCAGATACTCCCGGCTGCCTGGCGGCAGGGCCTCCACGGGGTCCACGGGCGTGCAGGCCTGGCAGCACCAGCCCTGCTCGGGGCTGAGCATGGCCAGAGGCGCCTCCGCATTCCCGCAGCGGCCGCAGAGCCTGGGGTGGGGCAGCAGGCCCAGGCAGTGCAGCAGCCAGTGCTCCGCATAGGCCAGGATGCCGAGGGCGTTGCCGGGGTCGGCCTTGAGGGCCCTTCCGCAGGCGCTCAGCAGCCGGTAGAGGCGGTCGTCCTCCACGCCTTCCCGGGCCACCCGGTCGAACAGGTCCGCCAGGCAGGCCATGACGAGGCTGCTTTCCAGATGCCCCAGGGTGAGCGGGCTGAAGGCCAGCTCGCAGCGCGTGACGCGCTTCAGCTCCGTGTGTTCCTTTCCGAAGAAGCTCACGCGCACCTGGCTGAGGGGCTCGAAGGCTGCCACCCACTTGGCCGTGGGTTTCTTCACGCCCTTGGCCAGCCCTGACATGCGCTCGCCGTGCTCGGACAGGAACGACACCACCGCCCCGCCCTCGGCAAAGGGCACGGCCTTGAGCACGATGGCGGCGTGGGTGCGGATCACCCTTCCAGTCTGCCCGGGTTCAACCAAAATCCCCGGGCCGGGTCTCGCCGGGACCTGCCGATAGACTGGGGGGATGCGCGCATCCCCTCTTTTCGCGGCAGCCCTCGGCGGCATCCTCCTCACCGCCCAGGAGGCCCCCGCCCGGACCTTCCGCCAGTGGCTGGGCGGACAGGAAGTGGGCGGGGCCTCCCAGGAGGTGAAGGTCCTGAAGGACGCCCGCGAAGTGCGGAGCCGCGAATGGATGTCCCTGTCGCGCCTGGGCCAGGAGATCCGCCAGGAGGTGGACCAGACCGCCCGCCGGGCCATGGACGGCTCCCTGGCCTTCACCTGGCGCCTGCAGCTCTCCAAAGAGCCCTTCGAGGGGCGGGCCGAGTGGTCGCCTGCGGATCCCGGATCGCTGCGGCTCCATCCCCTGAACGGAGCGGCCCTGATGACCAAGGTGCCCGCGGGGGCGCTGCTCTGGCCCGAGGATCTCGACGCCCGCCTGATGGAAGCGGCGCGACAGCGCCGTCCTGTCACTGCCATCACCTACTCGTTCCCTGTCCAGCAGTGGAGCACCCTCAGCCTGGAACCCGCAGGACCGGATCCCCTGCCGGGCTTCCCGGATGCGGTGCGCTTCACCGGGCATGAAAGCCAGGGCACCGCCACCGTGCCTGTGGAGGCCTGGGTCTCCCCCAGCGAGGGCCATCTGCGCCAGAAGACCGAGCTCGGAGGCCTCGCCATCCTCATGCAGCGGACAGAGCTGCCAGCGCCGAAGGCGTCCCCGGGAGATCCCCTGGGCTTCTTCGAGCGGACCCTCCAGCGGCTCCCCCCCCACCCCTTCCAGCCCTGGCTGCGGAGCGCGACCCTCAAGGCCGAGGGCTCCGCGCCAGACCTCCCCGAGGATGCCCAGCAGATCCGGCTTCCCGGCGGGCGGTGGCGGCTGGTGCGCGCGGCGGAGCCCACGGCGGCCGAGGCAGCCCAGCCCCCCGTGGCGGGCATTCCTCCGGACGGCGAAGGCCGGTACCTGGCCCCCAGTCCCCTGGTGCCCTTCCGCGATCCCGCCTTCGACGGGCTCATCCGGCGCATGGCCCTGCCCCCCGGGCTGCCCCGCTGGGAACTCGCCAGGCGGGTGACGGCCTCCGTCTTCGACTGGATCACCGACAAGGACTTCACCGTGGGCTTCGCCTCGGCCCTGGAGGTCTGCCGCGCGCCCCGCGGCGACTGCACCGAGCATGGCGTGCTGGCCGTGGCCCTGCTGCGGCGCCTGGG
>JAMPXL010000015.1 GCA_023701165.1 Geothrix sp.
CCGGGTGACGGCGTTGACGATCTTGCTGGGCATGGTGCGGAAGAAGCTGTCGTTCTCCTGGCGCCCCTGGCGCCAGCCGCCCACCACGTCGTAGCCCTCCTCCACCTTGGCCACGAGCTTGGGGATCTCCTCGGGGGGGTTCTGGAGGTCGGCGTCCAGGGTGACGATGATCTGGCCCTTCACCTCGGCGAAGGCGCCGAAGATGGCGCTGTGCTGGCCGTAGTTCCGGTTGAACTCCACGATCTTCACCCGGGGCTCGGCCTTGGCGATGTCCACCAGCAGGGCCAGGCTGCGGTCCCGGCTCCCGTCGTCCGTGAGGACGATCTCCCAGGGCTTGGCCGGATCCGTGAAGTGCTCCGCCATCACCCTGGACAACCGCTCCCACAGCGCGGGGATGTTCTCCTCCTCGTTGTAGATGGGGATGACGATGCTGAGATACGGGTCCATGGGCGCTCCGGAGCCTTCATTCTAGTACGATCAAGCCTGCCCTGGAGTTTCCCATGCCCGAACCCAAGATCCTGCTGGTCGAAGATGAGCTGAGCCTCGCCGAAGGCATCAAGCTCAACCTCGAGTTGGAGGGCCTTGCCTGCACCTGGATCCCCCGCGGCGACCAGGCCCTGAAGGCCATCCTCACGGAGACCTTCGACCTCGTCGTCCTCGACGTGATGCTCCCGGGCATGGATGGCTTCACCATCTGCGAGAAGGTCCGCGAGGCCAAGAACTTCACGCCCATCCTCTTCCTCACGGCCAAGAACACCGATGACGACCGCATGCACGGCTTCGAGACCGGCGCCGACGACTACCTCGGCAAGCCCTTCCAGGTGAAGGAGCTGCTGCTGCGGGTGCGGGCCATCCTCCGGCGCGAGGCCTGGTACAAGAGCCGCGAGATCAGCAGCCGCCAGGCCTTCGGCCCCCACTGGGTGGACTTCGACAACTACTGCGGCGAAGGCCCCCACGGCGCCTTCCAGCTGGGCATGAAGGAATCCATGATCCTGCGCCTGCTCATGGAACGGCCCGGCCAGGTGGTGAGCCGCACGGACATCCTCGACAAGGTCTGGGGCGAGGACGCCTACCCCACCAGCCGCACCGTGGACAACTTCATCGTCCGCATCCGCCGCGTGATGGAGCAGGATCCCCACCATCCCCGCTGGGTCCACACCATCCGCAGCGTGGGCTACCAGTTCGATCCGGAAGGGAAGCAGCGGAAGGGCGAGGATTAACGAAAAAGCGGGGCGCGATCGCGCCCCGCTTTTTTGGGCCGGAAAGCTACTTGGCGTCGAACTCGCGGCTGCGCGCCAGCTTCTGGAAGGCGGCCATCTGGGCGGCGAGATCGACCGCGGGGGCCCCCTGCTTGACCTCGCTCAGCACCGGGCGCTTCTCCTCGCCCTTGCTGAACTTGCTGTCGGCGATCACGGGCTCGTAGGCGGGCAGCAGGGCCAGCTCGCCCGCCGGGCCCTCGGGCGCCTTGGAGGTGGCGATGTCGTTGGCGTGGGCCAGCAGGGCGGCACCGGGCGCCGCGCCGAGGCGGCGCAGGTCCAGCCAGGCGAACCCCGGATCCCGCAGAAGATCGAGGTCCTCGTTCTCCAGCCAGATGAGCAGGGCATTCAGGGCCTTGGTCTGGGCAGGATCGGGCACGCGGCGCACCTTCGTCTCGCCCTTGACCTCCACTTCCTGGGGCGTGTTCTCGATCCAGGCCTGGGCGCGCTTCACCCACAGGGCGGTGATGGCCTTCTGGGCCGCAAAGCCCTCGGGGGCCTTCGGGCCCTTCACGGCCTTGGCCTTCTTCCCCTTGGCGGGGGGCTCGGGCGCCGCCCAGCTGGGCGCAGCCGCGTCCACCTTGGCGTCGAAGAGCAGGCCCTTCAGCTTCAGGAGCCGGGGTTCCAGGCCCTTGGCGCCCGCCTTGGCCGCGGCCCGGGCCGCAGTCTGGAGGTCCTTCCAGCTGCCTTCCAGCAGGGTCTTCTTCCCCTCCACGTCATAGAGGCCATGGTTGGCCCGCAGCTTCGCCAGGTAGGCATCCACCGCGGGAAGGGCGGCCCGGGCCTTCTCGGGCAGATCCGCCTTCACGGCCACCAGGGATTCCAGGGTCTCGCGGACTTCCAGAACCCTCGGATGGCTCCGGTAGTAGCCCAGCTCGTGGGCGGAAAGGGCGGCCCGGTGCAGCGTGTAGGCCAGCTTGCGCTGGCTGGGCCGGAGCTGATCGAAGGGCTTGGCTTCGGCCTGGACGTCAGGCTTCGGAACCGGCGGAAGGTCCGCCTTGGCATCGGGCTTGGGTTCGGGCTGGGGGACCTGGGCTTCCGCCGGGGCCGGGGGGGGAGGAGGCGCGGGAGGGGGGGTCTGGGCCAGGAGGCCCGACCCCACGATGACTGCCAAGACCCAGCTTTGATGCATAGGAGGCTCCTCGTTGGATGTGCGGTGGAGGCCCCTCAGTATGCCGCAGGAATGGCCCTCACGCCTCGTTCCGAGTCTCTAGCAGGCGTTCCAGACTTTGTTTCAATTGTTTTAGATCGAAAGGTTTACCAAGGTAGGGGACCTGGTTCACGTCCAGGAAGCCCCGGGTCATGGCGTCGAAGGAATCCCCCGTGGTGTAGAGGATGCGTTTCGTCATGGCGGGCCGCTGCGCCTTCAGCCAGTCGAAGAGCTCCACCCCCGAAAGGCCCGGCATGCGGATATCCGACACGATCAGATCGAAGGACCCCTCCTCCAGACGCTGGACCGCTTCGTCCCCGCGGCTGGCGGGGGTGACGTCCAGGCCCCAGGCGTGGAGGGCGTCCACCAGGCATTCGAGCAGGAACTCCTCATCATCCACCACCAGGGCGCGGCGGCCCTGAAGCCCCCCTTCGGCCCCCTTGGCGGCCGCGGGAACCCCCTGGTAGGGCACTTCCAGCAGGAAGGCATTCCCCAGCCCCTCCTGGCTCCGGACCGTGAGCCGTCCCCCGTGCTGGCGGGCGATGATGTCGGCCACGGGCAGGCCCAGGGCCTCCGGAGTGGCCGCAGCGGCGGGGTCGAAAACCTCGCCCTGCCGGGCTTCCGACAAGGCGGGACCTGAATCCTGCACGACCACTTGAAGCTGGCCGTCCGCGAGGCGCGTGGCGACGCGGAGGCGTTTCGTGGGACCGGCCGCGGTGGTCTGGATGCCGTTCAGCAGAAGGTTGGTCAGGGCCTGCAGCATCAGGGCGGAGTCGAGTCCGGCCACGGGAAGGGTCGGCTCCAGGTTCAGCTCCACGGAAACCCCCATGTGCTGGGCGTTGACCTCCACCAGGGCCGAGGCCTCCTGGATGACCTGGTTGAGCTGGGTCTCTGTGCGCCGGGCCGGAGGCGGATTCAGCACGGTCTGGAGGGGGTGGAGCAGGCTCTGCACCGCATCCACGGCCTTCACCAGGCGGGCGGCCTGCTCGGCCTGGTGCGGATCCATGGCCGCTTCGGCGATGAGGCGGGCCTCCAGCAGCACGGGGGTGAGGCGATTCGAGGCCTCGTGGAACAGGGCCGGCACCAGGCGCCCCAGGGCCTCGTGCTTCTGGGAATGGACCAGCCGGTCCTCCAGGGCCTGGGTCTGGCTCGTGTCGCGGACCATGGCGGAGAGGGCGAGGACACGGTCATCGGCCCCGCGCACCGGCGCATAGGTGATGCTGGCGGAGAAGGTCTCGCCGCCCTTGCGGATCCGGACGGTCCGCGCATCCCGCACCACCTGGCCGTGGCCCACCTGCTGGGTGATCCGCCCCAGCTCGTCCTGGAGGTGGTCGGGCGTGAGCTCGGACATGCTGCGCCCGATGATCTCGGGCCGGGTGTACCCGAAGATGCGCTCGGCCGCCGCGTTCCAGGTGAGGATCTTGCCGTCCGGCGCGAAGGAGACCACGGCCTCGCCCATGTTCTGGATGAGGCCTTCCAGGTACTTGCGGGTCTTCTGGTTGTCCTGGTTCGCGTGGTCCAGGTGGGTGTAGAGCTGGCTCAGCTCCTCGTTCTTCTTTTCCAGCGAATCCTTGGTCTGCTTCAGCTCCGAGTAGAGGCGCGCGGCCTCCATGTTCGACTTGAGCGCGCCTTCCAGCAGCTCCTGGGGATCGGCCGCCTGGCCCGTCTGCAGATCGGTGACACTCACGTTGCTGTGCTTCAGGACCGTCACGTCCGCGGCCGGTTCCGCCTCCGGCCGCTCCGGAAGTTCCCGCATGCTCGTCCGCACGTTGGATTCGATGAGGGCGAGCATTTCATCGAAATCTTTGATCTTCTTGTCCAGGTGGTACTTCTTGAAGGTATAGGCGACGGTCTCCCGGGTGATGGCCAGGAAGGTGTCCAGCACGCCGGGGCCGCGGTTGGCCACGGACTCGAAATAGGGGACGTTGCGGAAATTCAGCCGGCGGTTCATGACGCCCACGGCCATGGCATCGGGCAGGTCCCGCTTGTTGTACTGGAGGACGAAGGGGATCTGCTTGATGTTCAGGCGGTTGGCATTGAGGTTGTGGTACAGGTTCGACAGCGAATCCACGTTGTCCTGCATCTTCGCTTCGCTGGAATCCGCCACGAAGACCACGCCGTCCGCCCCGCCCAGCACCACCCGCCGGCTGGCGTCGTACTGCACCTGGCCCGGCACGGTGTAGATCTGCAGGTGGATGGCGTTGCCGTAGATGTAGCCCAGGTTGATGGGCAGGAGGTCGAAGAAGAGGGTGCGGTCCTCCTGCGTGTTCACGGAGAACATCTCGCCCCGCTGCACATCCGAGCACATGGCATGCAGGGACTGCAGGTTGGTCGTCTTGCCCGACAGGCCTGGCCCGTAGTAGACCAGCTTGAGCAGGATCTCATTGGCACGGGTATTAAACTGAACCATGGGTTCGCCAGGAAAATAGTGGGATCCAGCCTACCACGGGGTTCCGAAACAACAGGCCGGTTCCCAGCTCTACGGCAAGTCCCGTGATAGCATGACCTTTTCATCCTTTCGAGGTTCCTGGCGCGATGACCGTCCCGACCCATGTGGCCATCATCATCCCGGTATGCCCTCCAGGCATACGCGAGGCCGGCCACGCAGGGCGGACCTTCAAGATCGGCCAATAGGGCACACGATGACCGTACCGACCCACGTCGCCATCATCATGGACGGCAACGGCCGCTGGGCCGCCCAGCGGGGTTGGCCCCGCATCAAGGGGCACAAGGCCGGGGTCCAGGCCGTGGAGCGCATCCTGGAGGCGGCCTCGGACGCCGGCATCCGGCACCTCAGCCTCTACGCCTTCTCCACGGAGAACTGGAAGCGTCCGCCCCAGGAAGTGGCCGCCCTCATGGCTCTCCTCCGCATGTACCTCCGCATGTTCGTGCACCAGTTGACCAGGAAGGGCGTCCGCTTCCACCACCTGGGCGCCCTGGAGGGCATGCCCGCCGGCATCCAGGCCGACATGGCGGCCCTGGAGGCCGCCACCGCCCAGAACACGGGTATGACCTTCCACCTGGCCGTGAACTACGGCTCCCGCCTGGAATTGGCCCAGGCGGCCCGGCGCTGCGTGGCGGACGGTCTCCGGCCGGAGGAGGTGGACGAAGCCGCCCTGGGCGCCCGCCTCTGGACCGCCGGGGTTCCCGACGTGGACCTGCTCATCCGCACCAGCGGCGAACACCGCATCTCCAACTTCCTGCTCTGGCAGTCGGCCTACGCGGAGCTCTACATGACGGACCTCCTCTGGCCCGACTTCGGCCCTGCCGAGCTGAAGGATGCCCTCGAGGACTACGCCCAGCGCGAACGGCGCTTCGGGGGGATCTGATGGAACGGACCACGCCCAAGGTGGATACCAAGAACATGACCGTGCGCATCGCCACGGCCCTGGTCTTCGGCCTCTTCTTCTTCAGCCTGCTCTGGTTCGGTGATCGCCCCTGGGCCCCGTGGACCTACCTGGCCCTCATGGCCTTCGCCATCGCCATGGGCGTGCGCGAAATGACCCTCATGGCCCGGGTGCGGGGTTTCAACCCCTCCCTGGCGGCCGGCACCCTGGTGGGCTGGGGCATCCTCGCCCATTTCTTCCTCGCCACCGGCGGCCGGGATCCCCTGCCCCTCTGGCTGGTCTTCGCCACCGGGGCCCTGGTCATCCACTTCGGGGCCCTCTTCTTCGATTCGAAGCTGGAGGAGGCCCTCCCCAGCCAGGCCATCACCTGGCTCGGCGCCCTCTACCTGGGCTTCGGCCTGGGCTTCCAGCAGAAGCTCTTCATGCTCCAGGGCACCCTGCCCCGGACCGGGAGCCGGCTCATCCTGGCCCTGTTCATCATCACGTGGTTCGGGGACAGCGCCGCCTATTTCGTGGGCACCTTCTTCGGCAAGCACAAGCTCGCCCCCAAGGTCAGCCCCAAGAAGAGCTGGGAGGGCGCCCTCGGCAACCTGGCCGGCAACCTCCTGGGCGCCCTTCTCATGCAG
Source organism: Geothrix sp. (assembly GCA_023701165.1). Lineage (GTDB taxonomy): Bacteria > Acidobacteriota > Holophagae > Holophagales > Holophagaceae > Geothrix. The sequence continues at coordinate 6,380 of JAMPXL010000015.1, forward strand.
GCCACGGTCTGCACCGAGTGGACCCTGGTGGATGTCCTGGCCCTGGGCCTCCTGCTGGGCCTCGTCGGGCAGCTGGGCGATCTGGTGGAAAGCACCTGGAAGCGCAGCGCCGGCGTGAAGGACTCCTGTGTGGGGGTGAGCATCCCGGGCCATGGCGGCATGCTGGACCGCGTGGACAGCCTGGTGTTCGCCGCGCCGGTGCTGTTCGCCTACGTGCACTTCGTCCACGGATTCAATTAGTGAGGGCCATCGCCCTCCTCGGCTCCACCGGGAGCATCGGCACCTCCACGCTGGATGTGGTGGCGGCCCACCCCGGGCGGCTCTCGGTGGCGGCGCTGGCGGCGGGGCGGAACCGGGACCTGCTGAAGGCCCAGTGCGAGGCGTTCCGCCCCCGCTGCGTGTCCGTGGGGTCCAAAGAGGATGCGGACTGGCTGCGCGCCAGCCTGTCGTACCAGCCCGAGCTGCACTGGGGGGACGAGGGGCTCCTGGCCTGCGCCCTGCATCCGGATGCCGATACCGTGGTGGCCGCCATCGTGGGCAGCGCGGGCCTGGCCAGCACCGAGGCCGCCCTGCGGGCCGGACGCCGGGTCTGCGTGGCCAACAAGGAATCCCTGGTGGTGGGTGGCGCCCTCATGCACGAGGCGGCCCGGGCCGGGGGGGGTGAGCTGCTGCCCGTGGACAGTGAGCACGCGGCTCTGCACCAGCTGCTGGACGGCCGCGAGCCCGCCTCCATCCGGGAAGTGCGCATCACCGCCAGCGGCGGCCCCTTCCGCGACTGGCCCCTGGCCCGCATCCAGGCCGCCACCATCGAGGAGGCCCTCAACCACCCCACCTGGAAGATGGGACCCAAGATCACCATCGATAGCGCCACCCTCATGAACAAGGGGCTGGAGGTCATCGAGGCCTCGGTGCTCTTCGGGCTCAGCGCGGACCAGGTGGCGGTGACGGTCCACCCCCAGAGCCAGGTGCACGCCATGGTGGGCTTCCACGACGGCAGCTACCAGCTGCAGGTCTGCGCCAACGACATGAAGCTCCCCATCCAGTACTGCCTGCTCTTCCCCGAGAAGCAGCCGGGCCCCGTGGCCCCCTATCCCTGGGACGAGGCCCGCACCTGGACCTTCGAAGCGCCGGACCTGGACCGGTTCCCCTGCCTGGGCCTGGCCTTTGAGGCCCTCCGGGCGGGCGGGACGGCCCCGGCCCTCCTGAATGCCGCCAACGAAGTGGCTGTGGCCGCTTTCCTCCAAGGCCGCCTGGGCTTCTGGGACATCCAGGCCTGCAACCGGGACACCCTGTCCAGGATTCCCGCCGCCCCCCTGGACTCCCTGGCGCAGGTGCTGGATGCAGACCGGGCCGCAAGGCGTCATGCTGAAGGATGGGTCCAAACCAGGGTCCGATCTTTCGGGTGTCCATGAACCGCTTCCGCCTGCCCCTGTCCGTTTCCTTCGCCTTCGCCGCCACCGCGCTTCTCGCCTTCACGTTCCCCGGCGCAGGGTTCTGGGGCCCCATTCTCATGCTGGGCGGCCTCATCTTCCTCCACGAAGGCGGGCATTTCCTCGCCGCCAAGTGGATGGGGATGCCCGTGGATGTCTTCTCCCTGGGCTTCGGTCCCCGCCTCGTCGGCTTCAAGTGGCGCGAGACAGATGTGCGCCTCTCCCTCCTGCCCCTGGGCGGCTACGTCCAGCTGGCGGGCTTCAACCCCGAAGAGCCCGGCGCCGAGGATCCCTACGGCTTCCTGCAGCAGCCCTTCGGCAAGCGCATGCTCTTCTACAGCGGCGGCATCCTGGCCAACCTGGCCACCACCCTGGTCCTCTTCGCCGCCGTGGGCGTCCACCAGGCCCGCATCACCAAGGTGCAGGAGACCTGGACCGTGGTGGAGGTGGTCCCCGGGGGCGCGGCGGAGCGGGGCGGCCTCAAGGTCGGTGACGAGCTGCGCGGCCTCGGCGACCTGACTTTCCCGGGCGCCGAGTGGGAGGCCGCCGTGGCCTACATCCAGGCCCACCCCGGCCAGCCCGTCCCCTTCCGGCTCACCCGGGAGGGCCAGGCCCTGGACCTGTCCCTCACCCCCGCCAGCGAGGGCGGCAAGGGACGCTTGGGCTTCATGCCCATGCCGGTGCCCACACCCCTGGAGTTCCGCCCCTTCCGGGCCGGCGACCTCCTGACCGGCGGCCGCTACGCCGTGGAGACCTCCTGGCGCCTCACGGGCCAGGTCTTCGGCTTCCTCAAGCGGCTCGTCACCTTCCAGGCCAAGAGCGCCGAAGTGGCCGGCCCCATCGGCATCATCCGCCAGGGCAGCCGCGCCGCCCGGCACGGCTGGGAGACCTTCCTCTTCATGTGCGCGGCCATCAGCCTCCAGCTGGCCATCCTCAACGCCCTGCCCATCCCAGCCCTGGACGGCGGCCACATGGCCCTCCTGGCCTTCGAGAAGCTGCGCCGCAAGGACCTCACCATCGAGCTGAAGGAGAAGATCCTCACGGGCGGCTTCGTCCTGCTGGCCTCCCTCATGGTCCTGGTGATCTTCCTGGACCTGATGAAGCTGCGGAAGTAGTCACGCCTCCTGAAGGCGGGGCAGCATGATCCGAAAGGTCGTGCCTTGGCCCGGCGTGCTGTCCACCAGCAGGATGCCCCCGTTCTGCTTCACGATGCTCTGGACCAGGGCCAACCCCAGGCCGGTGCCCTTGCCGGAAGGCTTGGTGGTGAAGAAGGGTTCGAAGATGTGGGCCAGCAGGTCGGGCTCCATGCCACACCCCGTATCCGTCACCTGGAGGGTGGTGTACTCCCCGGGAGACGCCTCTTCCAGGGCCCCGCAGTCATCCCGCGTGAGCACGGCATTCCGGGTCTCCAGCTCGATGCGCCCTTCGCCCTGGATGGCATCCCTGGCGTTGACCACCAGGTTCGTCACGACCTGGTCCAGCTGGGTGGGATCCACCCGGACCGGCCAGACGTCCGGGCCTGGCGCCCAGACGAGCTGGATGCGCGGCCCGGCCATCCGCTCCAGGACGCCCCGCATGTCCTCCACGGCCTGGTTCAGGTCGACGACCTTCGGATCCAGCGGCTGCCGCCGGGCGAAGGCCAGCATCTGCGCCGTGAGGTCCGCGGAGTGGCGGGCGGCCTTGACGATCTCGCCCACGAATTTCCGCTCGGGACGGCCCGGATCCATCTGGTACAGGGCCAGGTCCGCATTGGCGAGGATGACCCCCAGCATGTTGTTGTAGTCGTGGGCCACGCCGCCCGCAAAGCGGCCCACGGTCTCCATTTTCTGGGCCTGGTGCAGCTGGGCCTGCAGCCGCGCCTGTTCGCGGATCAGGGCGTGGTGAAGGGTGATGTCGCGGCCAATGCCCAGCACGCCCACAAGGGCCCCCGCCCCGTCCCGCATGGGTGTCTTGAGGGTTTCCAGCAGCACCCGCTCGCCGGAGCCGGCCATGGTCACCCACTCCTCGTTCACCCTGGGCTCGCCCGCCTCCAGGGCCTCCCGGTCCTTCTGGCGGAAGAAATCCGCCTGGTCCTTCGACACGAAGTCGTAGTCCGACTTCCCCACGATGTCCGCCTCCGCCGCCCCGAAGAAGCGTTCGAAGGCGCGGTTGCAGGCCAGGTACTTTCCATCGGGATCCTTCAGC
>JAMPXL010000016.1 GCA_023701165.1 Geothrix sp.
AAGGCATTTTCAGTTCTTGGTGCCTTGGTGGTGAGCAGTTTTCTTTTAGCCGTGATTGATCCGGAGCACCTGTGTTCGACTTGAACGCCTTTGTCGAGAAGTTCCAGCTGGCGCGGCAGACGGCGCTGGAGACCCGGCCCTCGGGCGGGCTCTGCGGTCTGGAGCTGGAGTGGAACCTGGTGGATCCCCAGTTCCGCCCCCTGCTCACCGTGGGCACGGGCCCGGACCGCATGTCCTTCGTGGACCACCTGCGGGCCAAGGTCCTGTCGCCCTGGACCGAGGAGTACCACCAGCTTGAGGTCTTCCACTGGATGATCGAGTGGGTGACCCGGCCCTACCACACGCCCCGCGGCGCCGTGTACGAGGGCCGCCTGCTGGAGGCCGCCCTCGTCAACGCCCTCGCCAAGGCTGGCCGCAGCTTCGGGGAGCCTCTCCACTACTGGCACGGCAACCTGCTCGTCCTGCCCCGGATCGGCCCCGACTGCGTGCCCGAATCCTGGCACCTGGCCAAGCGGCGCTACCTCCAGCGCTGCGTGGAGCTGTACGGCACCGAGCTGGCCACGGCGGGCACCCACTCCAACCTGAGCCTGCCCGAGCCCATGCTGGCCTGGGATTTCATGCACCTGCCGGCCAGCGAGCGCGGGGACCGCCACCTGGACGACTACAAGAACCAGGTCTACATCACGGGCACGCGGCTCATGCGGGCCTTCGCCGCGCTCTTCATCGCCACCAGCGCCAGCACGCCCCTGCAGGCCTCGGAGGAGAACGGGAAGCCCGTCGTCCGGCTCACGCCCTATGAATCCGTGCGCAACCTCACCTTCCCCAACCCGCCCGCCCTGGACGTGCCGGACCTGAACCGCAGCCACTCCGACTACCTGCGCCTGTCCTACGACCTGGTGCGCCGCGGCGTGCGCTTCGGAAACAACAACTGGATCCCCGTGCGCGCACGCTCCCAGGCCGAGCCCGTGGAGCGCCTCATCCAGGTCACCAGCGACCAGCTGCATGACATCTACGCCCGGGGCCTCTTCGCCGCCGGCGAGACCCGCAACGTGGAGGACATGGCCGCCCAGATCGAGCGGCAGAACCTCTTCGCGCGCATCGACCTGCCCATGGCCCGCGTGGAAGTGCGCACGGACGATCCCGGCCACGAGCTGGCCCTGGACATCGCCAACCTCACGCTCAAGCACCTGCTCCTGCTGCGCTTCTACGGCGATCCCGGCTTCGCCCGGGGCTTCCGCTACGATGCCGAGGACATCCGGCGGGCCCGCCGCAACGAGGACCTCGCCGCCCGCGAGGGTTTGCGCGCCGTCATCGAGGATCCCCTCACGGCCAAGCCCGTGGCCATGCGCGCCTTCCTCGACTGGACCCTCCAGCAGCTGCGCCCCATGGCGGAGGCCCTGGGCCTGTGGCAGGATCTCCAGCCCCTCGCCGAGATGGCCGCGGGCGCCCCCAGCACCGCCGAGAAGATCCGCCAGCGGCTCAAGGCGCGGCTCGGCACCTCGGACCTGGTGCCGCCCTCGCTGCTGGTGGAACTGGCCGAGGCGCGCAAGACCCAGGTGCGCCATGAGACCGAGACCGTCACGGCCCACCTGGCCGATCTGGGCGGGGAGGAGGGCAAGCTGCGCGACTTCGTGGAGCGCGCCCGGGATGAGGTGCACCTGGATCCCCAGGCCCCCATCCGCTTCCGCCCCCGGCCCGAGACCCTGGTGGATGCGGACTATCCCGACAAGACCGCCGAGGTGGTGGCCCTCTCCCAGCGCCTGGTGCGCATCCCCAGCGTCACCGCCTGCCCTGAGGAGCGCCTGCCCGAGGTCCACCGCGCCGCCACCTTCATCTACGACTACCTGCGCAACCACGGCGTACCCGTGCGCACCTTCGACCAGGGGCCCTTCCCCGCCCTCCTGGCCCACTTCCCCGGCGGCGAGCGGGCCCCGGTGATGCTCTGCGGCCACTTCGACGTGGTGGAACCGGACCCCGACGACCGCCAGTTCGAACCGAAGGTCGAGGGCGACTACCTGTGGGGACGGGGCGCCGCGGACATGAAGACCGTGGTCTCGACCTACCTGGTGTGGATGAAGGACGCCCTCCGGAAAGGGGCGCCCTACCCGCCCGTGAACCTGCTGCTGGTGGGCAACGAGGAGAACGGTGAATTGGAGCCCATGGGTACGCCCCACGTGCTGAAGGCGCTGAAGGACGAATGGGCCTACGAACCGTCCTTCTTCATCGCGGGCGAGCGCACAGGGGAAAGGGGCACGGAGCTCTGGGGCGAGGTCTGCACCCAGAACCGCGGCGTGCTGCGCTTCGAACTCGTGGCCCACGGCAGCCGGGGACACAGCGGCCTCGCCGGGGGGTCCGATCTCACCGAGCGGCTGCTCAGCGCCCGGGAGGCCCTGCGCGAGCTGTTCGCCAGCCACCTGACACTGAAGGCCGCCGACGGCTGGCAGTCCCTGGCCCGCTTCGCCTACATCCAGGTGGGCACCCCCGGCATCTACAACATCACGCCGGACCGCGGCTCCCTGGGCGTGGAGATCCGCCCCATCCCCCAGGATGACGTGTCCAACCTGCGCGCCGGGATCGAGGCCCTGGCCGCCGAACGGGACCTGGCCTTCCTCCCCTCGGCCTGGGAGCCCGGCGTGGCCTGCGACGCGGACAATCCGTACCTCAAGGCCCTGCTGGCGGGCATCACGTCAGCGGGCGGGGGCGTGCGCATCGGCCGCAAGGGGGCCGGCACCTCGGCCCGCTTCGCCCCCGGCGGCCAGGCCGTGGTCTGGGGCCAGAGCGGCATCGGCCCCCACGCCGCCGGGGAACGCCACTACCTCCCCAGCATCGATCCCTACTACCGGGCCCTGGAGGCTTTCGCCGCCGCCCTGAGGTCCTGACCCACGGTAGCCACGCTGGGCGTGCCGAATGTCACTGTCAAAACAGGTTCTTCCGCGCATCATGGATGTGGGCTTCAGGACCGATCGATCCTGATCTTCCTGGAGCCCCGGAGATGCCCTCAATGACTCGCACGTTGAACCAGCCCGCGGCTTCGTGGCCGGGCCTGGAAAGGAATGGCGCCACCCCCCTCCAGCGGCGGATGGCGGAACGCCTCGCGGAGATCAAGACCCGGGGCGGACTCCTGCCGGTGTGCAGCTGGTGCCGCAAGGTCCGTGATGAAGCGGGTCTCTGGGCCCCCGTGGACCGCCACCTCCTGGAAGGCGCAGGCGTGCCCATCACCCACGGGCTTTGCCCCGAGTGCGCAAAGGCCCATTTCCCAGGCCAGCTGGACCAGCATTAGGCCCTGCTTCCAACGCAGAGTGCAGGCCAGCGCCCGCCTGGATGACGGGCCCTATGGCTTCGGGTCCCCCTTCCCGTAGATGGGCGCCATGTCCCGCCGGCCCCGCTCAAGGTAGGACACGGGGCGGTCCATCCACCCGGGCCGGGGCCGCCCCAGCAGCAAGTGGTCGAAGAACTCGTCCATGTGGACCGTCCAGTACTTCTGGTTCTCCCGCTGCGTGAGGTTGTGCTTGTCGCCGTTGAAATTGAACATCCACACCGGCTTGTCCAGGCGGCGGAGGGCGGCGTAGTACTCGATGCCCTGGTACCAGGGCACCGCATCGTCATCGTCGTTGTGGATCATCAGCAGCGGTGTCTGGACCCGCTCCACCCAGAACAGCGGCGAGTTCTCGATGAACTGCAGCGGACGCTCCCAGGGCGCGGCGCCGATGCGGCTCTGGGTCTTCTCGTACTGGAAGGCCCGGAGCATGCCCGTGCCCCAGCGGATGCCGCCGTAGGCGCTGGTCATGTTGGACACCGGCGCCCCTGCCTCCGCCGCCTTGAAGAGGCGCGTCTGGCCCACCATGTAGGCGATCTGGTACCCGCCCCAGCTGTGGCCCTGGATGCCGATGCGCTCGCGGTCGATGTACCCGGCCTCCACCAGCTTGCCGATGGCGGGCAGGACGCACTTCATGGCGCTCTTCCCGGGATAGCCGGTCTCGTACTCGATGTCGGGGCGCAGCACCACATAGCCCTGGCTGACGTACCGCGTGAAGTTGATGCTCGTGCCGGGCGCGGGGGCCTGGTGGTTGTGCAGGCTGTCGCTGTACCGCTCGTAGATGTAGACCATGAGCGGGTACTGCTTCTTCGGATCGAAGTTCTCGGGCTTGGCCACCAGGGCCTGGAGCACCTTCCCGTCGGCGTTCACGTAGGAGATCAGCTCCTGGGTTCCCCAGAGGTACCCGGCCTGCTGGGGATTGGCTGCCGTCACCTTCACCGGCTTGGCGAAGGCCAGGTCGCTGGCCCAGAGATCCGGAAACACATCGAAGCGCTGCCGGGTGAAGACCACCCGGTCCGAATCCTTCGCCTTCTGCAAGCCGTCCATGCGCTCCTGGCCCCAGATCAGCCGCAGGGGCGCGGCGCCGTCCCAGCCGGCGCGGAAGAAACCCGTGGCCTTGGTGGCCTCGTCCATCCCGGACAGCACGAGGGGCTTGTCCGCGGCCAGGATCCGTTCCTCCGGATCCAGGCGGAGGACGCGCAGGGCGATGCGCTGGGCGCGGCCCTGGCCGGCGGTGAGGTTGCGGGCGCCCCCGGGCTTCAGCTCCCAGAGGTCGTACCGGTCATAGGCCAGGAGGGCCCCATCGTCGGCGGTCCAGCCCGCGGCCCCATAGGCGCTGGCCTCCCCGGGCATGTCGTGGCGCTCGTTCTGGAAGGCGGCCTTCAGGTCCCGGGTGAGGTTCAGGGCCGGTCCCCCGGCGGTGGGGACCAGCATCCAGGCCCGCTCCGCCTCGTCGAAATGGAAGAAGTACTTCCCTGCGGGGGACAGGCGCGGGCTCCGGGCGGGACCCTCGGAGCGGCTGGGCGACCAGGGCCGCTTCTTCGCCAGCAGCGTGCTGGCGCCAGTGTCCAGATCGATGGCCAAGACATCCGCATAGGCCTGGTCCCAGGAGGCCAGGTGCAGGTAGGCCTGAGGCGCGTAGCCCAGGGCCACCTTGGGGTTGTCGTTGGTCTCCACCTCCGGCATGGCCTCCGAGCCCAGCTGGCGGAAGCGGCGGCCCGAGAGGTGCACCACCGCGCGGAAGCTGCGCTTCTTCTCGTCTTCGGAGCGCACCTTCTGCATGGGCTGCACCTCGGCGTCCTTCCAGTGCCAGAGGTCCACCTTCAGGGGCTCCGGCGCGTCCTTGGGCTCGGCCCTGGGGGCGGGGGCCGTGCCCAGGAACAGGCGGGCGCCATCCTTCGAGAACGCCAGCCGCCCGTGCTCGGAGGGGCACCATCCCGCGGGCATGCCGGGACTCGCGGCCGCAGCCAGCTCCTGCGCCCCGGCCTCGCCGGTCCGCCATCCGTAGAGCTTGAAGGCGGGCGCCTCGGCCTTGGCCGCATCCCGGTTGCTGAGGAAGGCCAGCTGCAGGCCCTGCTCATCCGCGGCCAGCCCCTTGTAGGCGCCCGCCCCCGTCAGCAGCGGCAGGGTGCCGCGGTCCGCCGCGCGCCAGAGGTAGACGCCCTCCCGGGCCGCATCAGCCGCAGCCCTGGGGGCTTCCCCAGCCGCCTTAGGCGCTTCCGCGGCAGCCTTGGGCGCTTCCGCGCTGGCCTTCCCCGTGGCCTTGGCACCCTCCTTCGGCGCCTCCTTCACGGACACCGCATAGGCCAGCCAGGAACCATCGCGGTTCCAGATGAACTCGGAGACATCGGGCACCGCCACCCGGGCCGCCGTCCCCAGTTCCCACAGGATCAGGTCCGTGCCCGGTTCCCTCTTCCTGCCGTCCTTCCCCTCCGCGGGAGCGGCGCCGGGACGCGCGCGCTGATCCGCATCGTCGGCCTTCGCCTCCGGGGTCTTCTCGTCCGGCTTCCGGTCCTCGGGCTTCTCCAGCAGGACCGCGAGGAAGCGCCCGCCGTCCCTGGCCAGGCGGAAGCTCTTCACCCGGTCCATGCCCTCCACCCTACCCGTGCCGAGGTCCAGCACGCCCAGGCCGGCCTTGGGCATGTCCTCGGGCTTCTTCTTCGCCTTCCGGGCCTTGTCCCGCTCCGCCCGCGTGGGCGCGACGCCGAAGGCCACGAAGCGGCCATCGGCGGACACCACCGGGTTCTGTCCCCGGGGATGGCGCCACTCCTGGCCCGTCTTCAGGTTCCGGGCCACCACCTCGCCATCGGCATCCTGGGGCACCAGGGCGTACACAAGCCAGGCGCCGTCGCGGGACAGCGACGCGTCCCGGATGCTCCGCCAGCCGTCATAGGCATCGTAGGAGATGGGCTTCTTGGCGGCCTTGGGGGCCGGGGCGGCCTGGAGGCTGGGGGCCATCCCGGCCCCCGGCAGGAGCAGGCAAAGACCCAGGGAGAGGGGGACGGGGAAGAAGCGCATGCGGCCTCGCATCGTGGTCTCCGCCCCGGGAGGCGGAGAAGGTTGCCCTATCAACCGGTCAGAAATCCAGGTTCCCGGTCATCCGCGTCCCGTCCTTCTGGAAGGCCTCCAGGAACCGCACGATGCGCCGCTCCGCCTCGGGCAGGCTCTCCACGCCCAGGTTGAGGTTCAGCAGGTCCACATACCAGGGGGCCTTGATTTCGCTCTGGACATAGGTCTGGACGATGGCCCGGGCGATGGGCAGGGTGGTGTCCTTGGAATCGTCATGGACATCGCGGTTGCCGGCCCTGCGGAGCTTGGCGTATTCCTCTTCGAGCAGGCGCGCGAAGAGGGCGGGCGTGAAGGCGTCCCCGGCGGCGCAGCCGGTCTCCGCATCGGCCTCGGTGAGCCGGGCCCCCTTGTGGATCCACTCCCACAGGATGGACAGCCGGATCTCGCCCGTGGCCATGTCCTCCATGAGGTAGAGCACGTCGTCGTTGCCGAAGAAGTCCGCGGGCTTGAGCGCCGCCGCCTGGAAGCCCCGCAGGAAGGCGTTGCCGTACTGCAGGGCCACGGAGAGCAGGTCCCGGGCTCCGGCGATGGTGCGGGGCGCGGGCTCCAGCTGCATGAGGCCCGCGGCATCCCCGGGCTCATAGGTCATCGCCGGGAAGGCCCGGCCCGCCTGGTTGTCCTGGCCGGCCTTCTCCCACACGGGCCGCACGATGTGGACCATCTTCCAGTGGGCCACCCACTTGCCCGAGGCGCCCTCGCGCTGCTCGCGCTCGGCCCCGGCCACGGCCCGCTTCATGCTGGCGGCCACGCCCTCCTCGCTGCCCACGGGGATGTTGGGTTCCATGCCCCCCTGCCACAGGGCGAAGCGGCCGTGGCGGTCCGGCGTGTTCATGGCCCGGCGCACGCGGTCCTCGTAGGTCCGCATGTAGCCGTAGGTCATGGTGATGGACTGGATGTTGGGGTTCACGAAGTCCCGGTCCCAGGCCAGGGCGTCCGAGACGCTGTTGATGTAGTCCCAGCGGCCCGTGTTGAAGCCCACGAAGTGGGGCGACAGGGCGGCGCGGATCTCCATGAGCTGGAAGCACTGCTCCAGCTGCTCCACCAGCACGTAGCACTTGATGGTGCCCACGGGCAGGCCCAGGTGGGCCTCCAGGCCCAGGATGATGCGGTTGAAGAAGGCGGCGTCCTCGGCGGTCTGGGTCTTGGGCAGGTACAGCACGAGGCTGCGCCCCGCGGCGCGCAGGCGCTCGTGGTTGTTCACCACGTAGAGCGCCATGTCCGCGATGGAGGCCGAGAAGCCCTGGCCGTCCAGGCGGATGTGCCGGTCATCCAGGTGCAGGCCCCGCACCCGGTAGATCACGGTGGTGAAGTCCAGCTGCTTCCGCCAGTCGGCGATGATGGCGCGCCCGAAGAAGCCCTGGGCCCAGCGGTTCATCTCCCCGGCCACCTCCTCGGCCACCTCCAGGAACAGCGGATCCCGGGCGATGGCGAGCTTGAGGTTGCGGTGGTTGTCCAGGGACATGGTGTCCACCTGGCCCAGCGCGTCCTCGCCGTCGAACATCCAGCCATCGGCACCGGAGAGCAGGGCGTAGGCCACGTTGCGGATGCCCGAGCGCACGTCCGAGCGCGGCTTGGTGGCGGGCCCCGTGCCCTGGATCCACTGGCGCTGGAGGTCCGTGGGGATCACGGCGCCGTCGAAGTTCCCGGACCGGGCGTCGGCCACGGTGATCTGCGTGCCCGGGATCAGCGCAGCCGGGTCAAGGAAGCTGATGCGCTCGCCCTTTTCCGCACGCCGCTTCCGGCGGGCGGTGCGCTGGGCCATGAGCTCGCGGCGGGGGGCATTGAGCGGCGCCAGGGCCTCCAGGGCGCGCAGCGCCTCCGGCGTGTACACATCCGGGTAGCTGGCGAGGACGTCATCGCGGAATTCGAGGGTCATGGCAGCGCTCCACGTCAAAAGGGTCAGCATTCAGGCAGGTTCATTATCCGCGATCGGGCGGGGCTCATCCGCGCAGGGACAGGCCCACCTTCACCAGGCGGCAGGCCCGGGCGGCGGCGGCTTCCACGAGAGCCGCGCCCTGGCCCATGCAGGCCTCCAGGGTCATGGGCTGGGGCACCGCGGTGGCCAGGGCATCGATGCCGTGGGCCAGCACCTCGTCCGCCCCATCGCCCAGGCCTCCGGCGATGCAGATCACCGGCACGCCGTGGCGCTTGGCCACCGCCGCCACGCCCACGGGGGCCTTCCCCATGGCCGTCTGGAAATCCGTGCGGCCCTCACCGGTGATGACCAGGTCCGCGTCCTGGACCAGGGCCTCGAAGCCCGTGGTCTCCAGCACGATGGCCACGCCGGGCCGCAGGCTGGCGGGCGTGAAGAACAGCAGCCCCGCGCCCAGGCCGCCCGCGGCCCCGGCGCCGGGCAGCAGCGCGACGTCCCGGCCCGTGGCGGCCTTGGCCGAGTCCGCGAAGACGCCCAGGGCGGCATCCAGTTCCTGCACCATCTCCGGCGTGGCGCCCTTCTGGGGGCCATAGACCGCCGAGGCGCCGCGCGGGCCGCAGAGCGGGTTGTCCACGTCGCAGGCCACCAGGACGCTGGCTTCTGCCAATCGCGGATCCAGGGCCGACAGGTCGATGCGGGCCAGGCGGGCCAGGGCGGCGCCGCCCTCGGGCAGCTCGCGGCCCGACCCATCGAGGAAGCGCGCCCCCAGGGCCCGGGCCATGCCCGTGCCGCCGTCATTGGTGGCGCTGCCGCCGATGCCGATGACCAGCTTGCGCAGGCCCGCATCCAGGGCGGCCTTCATCAGCTCGCCCGTCCCGAAAGTGCTGGTGATGCGGGGATCGCGGCGCTCCTTCGGCACCAGGGGCAGGCCCGAGGCCGAGGCCATCTCGAGGAAGGCGGTGCCGCCGTCGCCCGAAATGCCCCAGTGGGCGCGCACGGGCTCACCCAGGGGACCCCGGACCTCCGTGTGCAGGAGGCGGCCGCCCGTGGCGGCCACGAGCGCCTCCACCGTGCCTTCACCACCATCGGCGATGGGCACCTTGAGCACTTCCGCGTCGTGGAACACGGCATGGATGCCCCGCTCCATGGCCTCCGCCACGCCCAGGGCCGACACGCTGCCCTTGAAGGAATCCGGAGCCACGATGATGCGCATAGATCGAACCTCATCCATTCAGGAAAAAACTTCACCACCAAGACACCAAGGCACCAAGGCACCAAGGCACCAAGAACTGCTTTGTCTTTTCTTGGTGTCTTGGTGTCTGGGTGGTGATCATTTCTTCAAATCACTACGGGACGAGCCCCGGGAACAGGAACGCGAAGCCGAAGACCATGAGGCCCAGCAGGATCACGTAGGGGATCGTGTACTTGATGGTCTGGCGCATGATCAGGCCTTCCTTGCCCGCCAGGCCCACGGCGGTGGCGGCGATGACGATGCTCTGGGGCGAGATCATCTTGCCCGCGGAAGCGCCTGCGCTGCCGGCCGAGGCCATGAGGATGTCGGACAGGCCCATGCCCTGGGCGGTGAGCTTCTGCAGGTTGCCGAAGAGGGCGTTGGCCGAGGTGTTGCTGCCCGTGAGGAACACGCCCAGGGTGCCGAAGAGCGGGCTCAGGAACGGATACACGTGCTTGCTCACCAGGGCGACGA
>JAMPXL010000017.1 GCA_023701165.1 Geothrix sp.
CCAGGGCCCGCTCGATGAGGGGCACGGCCACGGCCTCGTTGTTCGCCTTCTCGATGGCCGCCTGGCCGCCCAGGCTGAAGAGCCCCACCTGAAGGCCTGTGCGCCCCAGGTTGCGGGTGGGCATGGCCGTGGCCGTGGCCGGGTTGAAGGGCGCCTTCGGGACCGGGCGCGCCATGGCCACGGGCTCCGCATCCTCCGCGGCGCCCAGCCGCGTGGCGATGAGGCCTGCGGCCGTGGCCGCTCCCAGCTTGAACAGGTCGCGTCGGGTGGTGCCGGAACCGGACATGGCGTCCTCCGTGGAAGGCTGGGGGGATTATCGCGCCAGGAAGGCTTCCAGGTGCACCAACGCTTCGGCGGCCCCGCCATAGGTCTGGACGGCGAAATCCGGCTGCCGGATGCCCGTGAGCATCTTGCTGACGCGGACGCCCTCCCGGGCCAGGCAGAGCACGGGCTTGCCCCGCTCCAGGGCGTAGGCGATCTCGAAGCCCACGCCGTGGGAGGGCGTGCTCACCTCGGCGATGACCGCGTCGCAGCCCCGCAGCCAGGCCGTGTCCCGGTCGAAGACGGCCTCAGGGGACAGCTCCCCGTCGGCGGCCATCACCGATTCAGCGGCCAGATGGGCCGTCAGCACCTCGTGGCCCAGGGCCTGGAGGTGCGCCACCATGGCCGCGTAGACCGGCTGGTCCTGGCGGCCGCCGGTGAGGGAGCAGGAGAAGTAGAGATCCACCGCCTACTTCCCCAGCACTTCGTCCGCGAGGTGCCTGGCGTCCATGATCTTCCGCAGGGCTTCGAGGATGGCGCGGGCGTCCGTGGCCACGGCGCGCTTGGTCTCGGCGTCGTAGACGTAGTAGCCGCCCTGCCCTTCGTAGACGCTGTCGAAGTTGATGCCCACGAACTCGCCCTTCACGTTCACCACGGGGCTGCCGCTGTTGCCGCCCACGGTGTCGCAGGCGTAGATGAAGTTGAAGGGGGTGGCGAGGTCCAGCTTGCCCTGGCGCTTGAGCCAGCGCTCGGGCAGGGTCCAGGCGCCCTCCTCCGCGGCCGCGGCGTTGCCGCCCCAGCCCAGGTGCCGGTCGTACATCCCCATGTAGGTGGTGAAGGGCTGGGCCTTGGTGCCGGTGCCGTTGGCGTAGGTGGCCACGGGGCCGTAGCCCAGGCGCAGGGTGAAGGTGGCGTCGGGATAGAGCGACTTGCCGAAGGCCTTGAAGCGGGCCTCGGCGATGCGGCCCCCGTGCTCGGTGAACACGCTGGTGACCTCGTCCTCCACCTGCTTGCGGATGGCCCGGTTGAAGGGATCGAGCCGCTTCGCGAGGAGGATCATGGGATCGGCGCTGGCGTCCAGCGCGGCCCTGCCGCCTTCCGCCAGCTGCTTCCGCACGGCGGGGTCATCCAGCCGGGTGCCTTCCACGGCGGCCTTGGCCACGGCCTCCGGAGTCTGGCCGCCCAGCATGGCCTTCACGAAGGGATGCTCCGCGCCCAGCTCGTCCTTGGCTTCCTGGAGGCCCGCGGCCAGCAGGGTGGCGTCGACGGGCTTCTGCACGGGCCGGGGCGACAGCAGGCGGGCCTTGGTGGCCTTGAGGTTCCCCTCGGTGAACTCGTTGAGGCGCTGGGCTGAAGGCCTGGCCTCCTCGTCGGCGAGGCGCACCAGGTTCAGCGCATGCCCCAGCAGGGCCACGCGGCCCGGGGCCACGTAGGCGGATTCCTTCAGCAGGGCCTGTTGCCGCGCCACGGCCTGGGCCACCCGGTCCCAGCTGGCGCCCACGCGGGCCTGCTGGTCCGCATCCTTGGCCACCTCCGCCTGCAGGGCCTTCTCCGCGGTCTCCACCTTGCGGAGGTTCTCGGCCTTGGCGAGGCCCAGCAGCTGGCCGCTGAGGCGCTTGTAGCTGTTCTCGATGCCGTAGATGGCATCGGCCGCCAGGCGGTGGGCCTCCGGCGAGGTGGCCGACAGGGCCTGCAGGGCCGCCTTCTGGCGGGTCATGGACCTGAGCTGGAACGGGATGCCGATGTCCCGGGCGTAGACCATCTGGGCGTGGGTCTGCTGGCGGTAGGTGGTGCCGGGATGGCCCGAGATGAAGGTCAGCTCGCCCATGGCGATGCCCTTGGCGCTGAAGGGCAGGATGGCCTCGGGCTTGTAGGGCTGGCCGTTCTCATAGACGCGGAACAGGGCGAAGTCCAGGTTGTGGCGGGGGTAGGTGTAGTTGTCGGGGTCGCCGCCGAAGGCCGCCACCTGCAGCTCCGGGGCGGCGGCGAGGCGGACGTCGCTGAACTTCTTGTAGCGGTAGATCCAGTATTCGCCGCCCTGGTACAGCACCACGGGCTCGCAGGTGAGGCCCGTCTTCGCCTCCTCGGTCCGGCGGATCTCGCCCAGGGCGTTGCGCCGGGCGGTGAGGGCGTCCTTGTCCGCCATGCCCGGCGTCACGGCGGCATTCACCCGGCCCGTCACGTCCCGCATGGAGACGAGCATCATCAGCTCCAGCCCCGGCACCTGGATCTCCTGGCTCCGGCGGGCGGCGGTGAAGCCGTGCTTCACCAGGTCCGCCTGGGCCGTGGAGACCTGGGCGATGGCGCCGCGGCCCACATGGTGGTTGGTCACCACCAGCCCGTCGCGGCTCACGAAGGCCCCCGTGCCTCCGGGGAAGCGCACCGTGGCCAGCTGGAGGTTCTTCAGCCAGGCGGCGTCGAGCGCCACACCGTACTTGGCCTTGATCTTCTGGACCGGGATGTTGTCGAAGGTCCACATGCCCTCGTCCGCGCGCAGCGCGGGCAGGGCCAAGAGGAGGGCGAGGGCGGAGAGGCGCATGGGGGACTCCCTGAAAAGACAATCCACAGATTCCACCGATTCACACAGATTGCTGATGCCTTTGAATCTGTGGAATCTGTGGATAAAAAGCTTTTTGGCTATTTCCCGGTCAGCTCGGCGGCGAGGTGCGGGGCGTCGTAGATCTTGACGAGGGACTCGAGGATGGCGCGGGCGTCCACGGAGACGCTGCGGTTCACCTTGTCGTCGTAGTAGTAGCGGCCGGCGTTCCCCTCGATGTTGCCGTCGAAGAGGAGGCCCACCAGCTCGCCCTTGCGGTTCACCACGGGGCTGCCGGAGTTGCCGCCCGTGGTGTCCACGGCGTGGGAGAAGTTGAGGGGCGTCCGGAGGTCCAGCTGGCCCATGCGGTCCAGCCAGCGCTGGGGCAGCATCCACTCGCCGTTGTAGGCCTTGGCCTCGTTGCCGCCCCAGCCGAAGTGGCGGTCGTAGAGGCCGGCCCAGGTGGTGAAGGGCTGCTGAAGGGTGCCGTTGGCCGGGTAGGTGGCCACGGGGCCGTAGGTGATGCGGAGGGTGCCCGTGGCGTCCGGCGGCAGGGTCTTGCCGTAGACGGCGAAGCGGGCCTTGGCGATGCGGGCGCCGTGCTCTTCCAGGATGGCGCGGACATCGTCCTGCTTCTTCCGCAGGCCCATGAGGATGGGCTCGAGCTTGCGGGCCAGCTGGATCATGGGATCGCCGCTCTCCGCCACGGCCTTCTTCCCGCCGTCCAGCAGGGCCTTGCGCACAGAGGGATCGCTGAGCTTCGTCCCTTCCAGGGCGGCCTTGGCCGCCTCCTCAGGCTTCTTCCCGGCGAGCGCCGCGACCACGAAGGGGTGCTTGGCCCCCAGCTCCTTCGCCGCGTCCTCCAGCCCCCGCGTGAACAGGTGCAGTTCCTGCTCCGGGTTCGGCGCCTGGCCCATCATGCCCATGGCGGGCCCGGCGAGGCGGGTCTTCAGGGTCTTGAGGCCGCCCTCGGAGCGGTATTCCGCGAGGCGCTTCTCCACCGGCAGGTCCAGCTGGTCGGCGAGGCGCACCAGGGCCAGGGCCTGGCCCAGGGTGGTGGAGCGGGCGGAGCCCAGGTGCTGGGCCTCCTTGAGGTAGCCCTTCTGCATCTGGATGGCCTGCTCGACCCGAGCCCAGCTCTGGCCGGTGGTGGCCGCCAGCTTGGGGTTCTTGGCCACGGCGGCCTTCAGGGCCTTTTCCGCGTCCTCGATGCGCTTCATGGCGGCCGCATCCTTCAGGCCCATGAGAGAGCCCTCGTTGGCCTTGGCGCCGTTGTTGACGCCCAGGATCAGGGTCTGGACCTGGCGGGCGTGCTCGGGGCTGCGCTTCCCGTACTCCTCCAGGATGCCGCGGGTGCGCTCCGCGCCCTTCAGGTAGGCGGGGATGCCCAGGTCGCGGTCGTACTTCATCTGGGCGAAGGTCTGCAGGCGGCTGGTGCGTCCGGGGTGGCCCACCACGAAGGTGAGGTCGCCGTTCTTCAGGCCCTCGGTGCTCCAGGTCAGGTGGTGGGAGGGGCGGTAGGGCTTGTCGTTCTCGTAGACGCGGACCATGGAGAAGTCCAGGTCGTGGCGGGGGTAGGTGAAGTTGTCGTAGTCGCCGCCGAAGGCGCCCACGGCGATCTCGGGCGCCGCCACCAGGCGGATGTCCTTGAAGACCTTGAAGCCGTACATCCAGGTTTCGCCGCCCTGGTAGAGGTTCACCACGTCGTAGGCGAGGCCGCTCTTCTTCTCCAGCTCCGCCTTGATGGCGTCCAGCTCCTTGGCGCGGGCCAGGCTGGCGTCCTTCTCGCTCAGGCCGGGCTTCACGGCCTTGGCCAGGCGCTCCGTCACGTTCTCCATGGCCATCAGGGTGCGGTAGGTGAGGCCGGGGATCTTGATCTCCTGGTCGCGGCTCATGGCCACGAAGCCGTTCTTCACGAGGTCGCGGTCCTTGGTGGACAGGCGCTGGATGGAGCCGCGGGTGCAGTGGTGGTTGGTGAGCACCAGCCCCTCGGCGCTCACGAAGGAGCCCGTGCAGCCGCCCAGGGTGAGGGTGGAGAGGCGGACGTGGTCGATCCACTCCTTGCCGGGCTCGAAGGCGTACTTCTCCTTGAGCTGCTTGAGCGGCAGGTTGTCGAAGGTCCACATGCCCTCCTCGGCCCGGAGGGCGGGAAGGACCAGGAGGAGGGCGAGGGCGGAGAGGCGGCGCATGGGGGCTCCAGGAAAGTTTTTTAGGCCACAGATTCCACAGATTTCACGGATGAAGAAAGAAAGGGAGTCGGTGTGGATCTGTGAAATCTGTGGACAAGAGCTTGTCTTACTTGCCGGTCAGCTCGCCCACGAGGCCGGTGGCGCCGTAGACCTTGTCCAGGGCGTGCAGCAGGCCCAGGGCGTCCACCGAGACGCCGCGGTTGTTGCTGCCGTCGTAGAAGAAGTTGCCGGGCAGCATGTCGATGTTGCCGTCGAAGATGAGGCCCACCAGCTCGCCCTTCCGGTCGATCACGGGCGATCCGGAATTGCCGCCGATGATGTCCACGGAGTGGACGAAGTTGAAGGGCATGGCGGGATTCACCGCGCCGCGGCGGTCGATCCAGCGCTGGGGGAGGGTCCAGGCGCCGTCGTGGGCGGCGGCGGCGTTGCCGCCCCAGCCGTCGTGGCGGTCGTAGAGGCCGCCGAAGGTCGTGAAGGGCTGGATCAGCGTGCCGTTGGCCGGGAACTCGGTCACGGGGCCGTAGGTCAGGCGCAGGGTGAAGGTGGCGTCCGGGTAGGTGTTCTTCCCGTAGGCGGCGAAGCGGGCCTTGGCGATGCGGGCGCCGTGCTCCTTGATCACGCTGTCCACCTGCTCCTCCTGCCGCTGGCGGAGGGAGCGGGCCATGGGGTCGAGCTTGCGGGCCAGCGCGATCATCGGGTCCTTGCACTCGGCCAGGGCCTTCCGGCCTCCCGCCAGGAGCGCCTTGCGGACGGCGGGATCGCTGAGCTTGGACCCTTCCACCGCGGCCTTCGCCACCTCGGCGGGCGCCTGGTCCCCGAGCATGGCCTGGACGAAGGGGTGCTGGGGGCCAAGCTCGGCCGCGGCCTCCTCCAGCCCCCGGGTGAACATGAAGCGCTCCTGCTCTGGGTAGTAGGGGGTCTGGATGCCGAGACGGGCCTTGGCGGCCTTCAGGTTCGCGTCGCTGTATTCGGGCAGCCGCTGCTCGCTGGGGAGCGCCTCCTCATCCGCGATGCGCACCAGGGCCAGGGCGTAGCCCAGCAGGGTGGAGTTCGCGGTGCCCACCACCAGGGATTCCTTCGCCATCCCTTCCGAGACCTTCAGCGCGGCCTCGATGCGGGCCCAGCTTCCGCTGGCCTCGGCGGCGAGCTTCGGATCCGCGGCCACCTTGGCCCGCAGTTCCTTCTCCGCGGCCTCGACGCGGGCCATGGCCTCCTTGTTCTTCAGCCCGGACCAGTAGCCGTGGGTGGCCTTCAGCCCGTTTTCGATGCCGAAGATGGCCGTGTTGACCTGGCGGGCGGCCTCGGGGGAGGTCTTGGCATAGGCCACCATGGTGGCCTTGCGCCGCTCCATGGCCTTCAGGCGCAGCGGGAAGGCGGTGTCCCGGGCATTCAACATCTGGGCGAGGGTGTTCTGGCGGCTGGTGCGGCCCGGGTGGCCGGTCACGAAGGTCAGGTCCCCGGCCTTCAGGCCCGTCTGCGTCCACTTGAGGAACTGCTGGGGCTGGT
The DNA here is from genome assembly GCA_023701165.1 of Geothrix sp. Taxonomy (GTDB): domain Bacteria; phylum Acidobacteriota; class Holophagae; order Holophagales; family Holophagaceae; genus Geothrix. Next base: position 6,493 of record JAMPXL010000017.1, read on the forward strand.
AGGGCTTCCCGTCCTCGTAGACCCGGAAGACGCTGAAATCCAGGTTGTGCCTGGGATAGGTGAAGTTGTCGAAGTCCCCGCCGAAGAAGGCGATCTGCTGCTCGGGCGCGAAGACCAGGCGCACATCCGTGTGCTTCTTGTAGCTGTAGATCCAGTGCTCGCCGCCCTGGTAGAGGGTCACGTGCTCGCAGGTGAGGCCGGTCTTCTCCTGCATGGCCTTCTTGATCTTCTCGATCTCCGTGTCGCGGAGTTTCTGGGTCTCCTGCTCGGGCGTGCCGGGCTTCACGAGCCGGGCCAGGCGCGCCGTGATGTCCTCCATGGCCATGAGCGTCATCAGCTCCAGGCCCGGGACCTTGATCTCCTGCTCGCGGGTGGCGGCGGCGAAGCCGTTCTTGATGTAGTCGTGCTCCTTGCTGCTCACCCGCTGGATCCAGCCGCGGCCCACATGGTGGTTGGTGAGCACCAGGCCGTCCCGGCTCACGAAGGAGCCCGAGCCGCCGGGGAAGCGCAGAGCCGAGAGGCGCACGTGATCCAGCCAGGCCTGGTCCGGCGCCCAGTGGTAGGCCTCGGCGATCTTCTTGGTGGGCAGGTTGTCGAAGGTCCACATGCCCTCCTCGGCCCGCAGCGAGGCCGAAGCCAGGGCGAAAGCCAACAGAGAAAGGGTCAGGGATCGGGCTCGAACAGGCATGACGTCTCCGCGCAGGATGGAACAACCATCGTATCACTACATATCGGGCCCCCTCCCGCGGGTCCCGCCGCGCCGGGAATCAAGCGGGGGTGGTTTGGCTCGATAGACGGAGAGGAGCCCGCCTGGAGCGGCTTCCGGTGATGGAAATCACTTCTTAACCTGACGGTCTTGAATCGTCTGTTTTTGAGACTCAATATCATATTTATGCAGACACCCACCGCCTCCCTCCTCGCCCGTCTCCTCCCCGCCTGCCTCCTCGCCACCTCCCTGGCGGCCCAGGAGAAGCGGCTCCCCCCCATCCAGGACAACTCCTTCCTCGTGGAGGAGGCCTACAACCAGGAAACGGGGGTGGTGCAGCACATCAGCACCTTCACCCGGTTCCAGGAATCCAAGGACTGGGTCTACACCTTCACCCAGGAATGGCCGGTCTTCAGCCAGAAGAACCAGTTCAGCTTCACCCTGCCCTGGCAGCGGCTGGGCGCCTCCCTCGACGGCAAGCAGGCCTTCGGGGACGTGGCCCTGAACTGGCGCTACCAGGCGGTGGGCGACGGCACCACCCCCGTGGCCTTCTCCCCCCGGATCAGCGTGCTGCTGCCCACCGGCGACGAGGCCCGCGGCTACGGCAAGGGCGCCACGAGCTACCAGGTGAACCTGCCCGTGAGCTTCACCATGGGCGAGTCCTTCGTGGGCCACTTCAATGCCGGCGGCACGATCACGCCGCGGGCCCGGAACGTGGACGGCGACCGCGCCACCACCCGGGACTACGCCCTGGGCCAGGGCCTCATCTGGCTGGTGAAGCCTCGCTTCAACGTGATGCTGGAATACGTCTACACCAACTCCGAGGTGATCGCCGGCCCCGGCCAGACCCAGCGCCAGGGCGCCTCGTTCATCAGCCCCGGCATCCGCTGGGCCTACGACTTCCCCAGCGGCCTGCAGGTCGTCCCCGGCATCGCCGTGCCCATCGGCGTGGGCGCCAGCCGCGGCGAGAAGGCCATCTTCCTCTACCTGAGCTTCGAGCACCCCTTCACCAAATAGGCGTTCCATCCGGCGATGGGAAGGGCCGCCCCCGGGGCGGCCCTTTCGCGTGGGTGCGGGAAGGCTCAGCCCTTGCCGCGCTTGCCCATCTTGGAGTCCAGGTACCAGATGGCGCCGCCCTGGTCGCCGATGGCGTGGAGGTGGTCCACGATCTCGCCCACGCCGGCTTCCTCTTCCACCTGCTCCGTGACGTACCACTGGAGGGCGATCTCGCTGGCGTGGTCCTTCTCGGCGCGGGCCCGCTCGAAGAGGGCGTTGATGCTGCCGGTGATGGTCTTCTCATGGGCCAGCGTCTGCTCGAAGACCTGGATCACGCCGCCGAAGTCGATGGGGGGCGCCGCGATGGCCTTCAGCTCCAGGTGGCCGCCCCGGGCCAGGAGGAAGTCCACGAGCTTGGCCGCGTGGGCCGTCTCCTCCGCGGACTGGACCTTCAGCCAGTGCGCGAAGCCCTTGAAGCTCTTGCCCGCGCAGTGGGCGCTCATGGCCAGGTAGAGCTGGGCGGAGTACTGCTCCAGGTTGATCTGGGCGTTCAATGCGCCCTGCATGGTCGGACTGATCATGGGTGCCTCCGGCAGTGGAGGGGAAGTCTAGCGCAGCCCGCGCCCTTCGAAGCGCCCGATCAGGTGCTGCCATCCGGAACGGACCAGGGGACAGGGATCCTGGGGGACGGCCAGGGCCAGGACCCGCTCCCCATCGGCCCCGTAGCATTCGAAGCGGTGCCGCTCCCCCGCCGGGCGGGGCTGGGCCGTGAACCAGAGGCTCTCCACCTTGGACGGCTCGATCCGGAGCGTGGCCTGGGCCATGCGGATCTCCCAGGCCCGGGGCCCGAACACCAGCTCCTCCACGGGGGACTCCAGCGCCTGGGTGCAGTGCCGGTTCCCCAGCTGGGCATGGACGGGCAGGCCCGACGAGGCGAGTTCCTGCAGGAGTGAAGCGAGGTCCTGAACCGGGATCGGCGTGGCGTACAGACCCTCCAGGGCCCGCAGGGCCAGGAGGCGGCTCGCCCCCAGCCCTTCGAGGCGGGCCTCCAGGTCCCGCTCGGACCCGGCTTCGCACCAGGCTTCCCGCAGCATCCAGACGGGGCAGCTGGCGGCGGCCCGCGGCCGGGGGATGTCCACCGGATGCCTGAGGCAGTTCCAGCACCCGTGGTGGCGCTGCACCAGATCGATGAAGGCCCCCCAGGTGGCCGGATCCCGGAGGGTGATCTGGTGGGCCAGCGCCCCCGTCTCCCCGAAGAAGAGCAGGCAGGGGGGCGTGTCGGTGAAATCGGTTCCCCGGCTGAGGACCGCGACCGAATGGCGCCAGGAGGCGTCCAGCCATCGCAGGCCGTCCGGGGCGCCGAACAGGGTCGTGCCCTCCCCCAGCGGCAGGACCGCGCTCACGGCCTCGTGGCGGGTGCAGACCGCGCACGCGTTGCCGGTGGTGTAGTCCACCGGGCCGAGGGAGGGTAGGTCCTCCAGGAGCGCCCGCCCATTCCGCTGCAGGGGCATGATCCGGAGATCCTCCCGGGCGCGGAGGGCCTCCAGGTCCGACCCGGCGCCCGCCCCCCCGCCCCGTGACCGGGCCGCGAAGGCCACCGCCCAGGCCTCCTCATTCGACATGCCACGCCCCCTGGCCCGGATCCCGCTCAGAAATCCCGGCCGTCTGGCCGGGGGCTTCCCCCAGCGGCCCCGGATCCTCCCGAC
>JAMPXL010000018.1 GCA_023701165.1 Geothrix sp.
GATAGATGCGATGCGCGGGAAGGGGCGGCGCGTCCAGGCGCCGGAAGGCGGGCGCGGCCTGCGCGACCCAGCCGCGGCCCAGCTTCACCTCCACGCGCCACGCGGCGTCCCGGTCCTCCGCATGCCACATCAGCTCCATGCGCTCCCGGGCCGCCACCTTCGGAGCATCCCCCAGCTGAAGGTAGGGCTTCACCAGAAAGGCCTCCTGGGCCTGGAGGCACGCCGTGAGGAGAAGCAGCAGCAGGGTTCGCATGAGGCATTATCCCTGTCTCCAGAAACGGGCGCCGTCGGCGCCCGTTTCTGGAGACAGGAACGACCAAAAACTAGTGAGCGCCGACCGCCGACAGCAGCCGCGAGCCCTGCGCGTAGCAGGTCTTGTGGGTGATGTGATGCTCGAACTCGTGGCGGAACTTCTGGAGCGCCGAGTCCATGGGGCCGCAGGCGGCATCGCCCAGGGGGCAGAGGGTACGGAGGCCGATGCGCGGGGTGAGGCTGGCCAGCAGGTCCAGGTCCTCCATCCGTCCTTCGCCATGCTCGATGCGGTGCAGGATCTTGGACATCCAGTTGCAGCCTTCGCGGCAGGGCGTGCACTGGCCACAGCTTTCGTGGGCGTAGAAGCGGATCAGCCGGAGTGTGGCCTGCACCATGCAGGTGTCCTCGTCCATGACGATGAGGCCACCGGAACCGGCCATGGAGCCGCGGGCCTTCACGGTGTCGAAGTCCAGGGGGCAGTCGAAGTCCTTCTCGTCGAACATGGGGGCGCTGGCGCCGCCGGGGATGATGGCCTTGATCTTCTTCCCCGTGCTGGAGCCGCCCGCCAGCTCGTTCACCACGAAGTCCATGGGCGTGCCCAGAGGCAGCTCGAAGACGCCGGGGCGCTTCACGTGGCCGCTGACGCCGTAGATGCGGGTGCCCGTGTTCTTGGGGGTTCCCAGCTTGCCGTACTCGGCGCCGCCCATGCGGAGGATGGGAGGCACGGCCGCGAGGGTCTCCACATTGTTCACGGTGGTGGGCTGGCCGAAGGCGCCCTTGGCCGCCGGGAAGGGCGGCTTCACGCGGGGCTCGCCGCGGCGGCCCTCCAGCGAGTTCAGCAGGGCCGTCTCCTCGCCGCAGATGTAGGCGCCGGCGCCGCGGTAGACGAGGATGTCGTAGTCCCAGCCGGTGCCCAGGATGTTCTTCCCGAGGTAGCCGGCGTCGCGGGCCTGCTGGATGGCGGCTTCCAGCTTCTCGATGAGCCAGAGGAACTCGCCGCGGATGTAGACGAAGCCCAGTTTGCACTGCATGGCCCAGCCGCCGATGATCATGCCCTCGATGAGCTGGTGGGGGTTGTACTCGAGGATCACGCGGTCCTTGAAAGTGCCGGGCTCGCCCTCGTCGCCGTTGCAGACCAGGTAGCGGGTGAACTTCCGCTCGGGGGTGTCCTTGGGCATGAAGGACCACTTCAGGCCGCAGGGGAAGCCGGCGCCGCCGCGACCCCGGATGCCGGAGGCCTTCACTTCCTCAGTCACGGCCACGGGTTCCATCTTCAGCGCGGCCTTCATGGCCACGTAGCCCTCGTGCTTCTGCTCGTAGACCTTGAGGTGCCAGTTGTCCAGATCCCCCGCGCCGCGGAGCATCAGGTTCGGGTACTTGTCTGTGCCGAAGCCGGGGAAGGTGTAGATCTGGGGATCGGGCTTGGTGCGGATGGCGGCCATCGGTTCCCCCTACTTCGCCCAGGGGCGGTAGTCGCCCCGCTTGCAGGCTTCCATGACCTCGATGAGCTTCTGCTCGTCCACGAACTCATCGTAGACATCGTGATTCACCTGCACGCAGGGGGCGCTGCCGCAGCCCGCGAGGCACTCGACCTCCTCCACGCTCCACATCCCGTCGGCGCTGGGGCCCTGGCCCGGCTTCACGCCGGTCTTCTCGCAGACCTTTTCCAGCAGCTGGGCCGCGCCACGCAGGGCGCAGCTGATGTTGGTGCAGACCGAGAAATGGAATTTCCCGACCGGGGCTTTCTGATACATCGTGTAGAACGTGGCCACGCCGAAGACGTGGCTTTCTGGAGTGCCGATGGCCTGGGCCACGGCCTTCATGGCCGAGAGGCTCACGAAGCCGAATTCGCGCTGGGCGATGTGCAGGGCCGGAAGCGTGGCCGCGAGCTTGTCGGGGAACCGGGCCATGATGGCGTGGATCTCCGCGATGGCTTCGGGGCTGAATTCCCTCCGCTCGGATTCCGGCAACCGCTGGCCCGGGGCCAGGGGCTCATTCGCAGTGTCGGGGGGCAAAGAAGAATGATTCATGGGCACGCTCGCGTGAGGGGCCAGTTTACCCGAACCCCACGTTCCGAACAGGACCGAGGAAGGCGCGGCAGCCCAGAAAGAAGGCGCCGGACTGGGTCCGGCGCCTTCTTTCTGGGCCTGCTTCCTGCGGATCAGAGGGCGCAGTGCGCTCCGTCACAGAAGGGCGCGCTCTTGGTCTGCTTGCACTGGCAGAAGGCTTTGGTGCCCCGTTCGGCAATCTCCACCTTCATGGGAACCATCGATGTGGCCTTGTGGGCCCCATCGCAGAAGGGCTGCCTGGCGCTGAGGCCGCAGGAGCACCACCAGTAGGTTCCAGGCTCCAGGTCCAGCACCGCGGGTTCCTTGGCCGCCACCTTCGGGATGCCTTCGCTCATGGCATCCCTCACTTCTTGGCGACGGCAGGGACCTTACCGGCCTCGACATTCAGGCTGACCGCCACGATCTCGCCGATCACGCCCGGGTAGGTCTTGATGCCGAATTCGTTGCGGTTGAGGGTGAGGGCGCCGTCGATGAAGCCCGCCACCACGCTGCCGGGCTGCATGCCCGCCTGGGTGCCCGCGTTGGTGATGGGGAAGCTGATGCGCTTGGTCACCCCGTGCATGGTGAAGTCGCCCGCCACTTCCAGCTTGCCCTTGGCGACTTCCTTCACGGAGGTGCTCTTGAAGGTGATGGTGGGGAACTTCTCCACGTCGAAGAAGTCGGGGGACTTCAGGTGCTTGTCCCGGGCCTCGTTGTCGGTGGTGATGCTGGCGGCCTCGATGATCACCTCGACGCTGGACTTGCTGAGGTTCGCAGGATCGACCGTGATGGTCCCGCTGAACTTGGTGAAGCGCCCGCTGGTCTTGGCCAGAAGGTGGCCGACCTTGAAGCTCACTTCACTGTGGACGGGGTCGATCTTGTAGACGTCCTGGGCCATGGCAGGCAGGGCCGCCAGGGCGAGGGAGGCGAGAAGGACGCGGAAGGGGTGGCGCATGGGGTCTCCATAAAATAGGTGTTTCACCATGCAAATCAGTCTAGGCTGTTTTTAAGGCGTTGCAACACCTTTTTTCAAAAACATGTCAATCTGGTTCCGCAGGAGCCAGGGCCATGCACATCCAAGAAGAACTCCAGATCACCAAGCCGCTCGAACCCGGCCACGAGGTGGCCCTGGCCCTGCTCCTCACGCGCGAGTACGTGGCCCGCCTCTTCGACCAGGCGCTCTACGAACCCGAGGACCTCTCCGACCAGCAGTTCAACGTGCTCCGCATCCTCAAAGGAGGCGGCAAGGATGGGTACCTGGTGAAGGAGATCCGCTGCCGCATGATCTACCGCTTCGCCGACGTGCCGCGGCTGGTGAACAGGCTGGAGGCACGGGGCCTGGTGAAGCGCTGCGAAAACCCGGCGGACCGCCGGGGCAGCCGGGTGCAGATCACCCCCAAGGGGCTGGCCCTGGAGGCCCGGATGCATGACCGCCACCAGGCCCTCTGCCGCCAGGTGGACCGGAGCCTCTCCGCCGGGGAGCGCGACCAGCTCCTGGCCCTGCTGGAGCGGCTGCGGAACGACTACCGGGGCCAGCTGGAGGTCCTGGCCAGGTAGTACAGCCGAAGGCCCGGCGCAGGCCGGGCCTCGAGGCGGCGGTTGGAAAGCCGAATGGCTTAGCGGAGGAGCTGGAGGATCGCCTGGCTGGCCTGGTTGGCCTGGCTGAGGGCGTTGACCCCGGACTGGTTCAGCACCTGGAACTTGTTGAGGGCGATCACCTCGTCCGCCACATTGGCATCGCGGATCTGGCTGTAGGCCGCCGTGAAGTTCTCCACCTGGATGCCCAGGGCGTTGGACATGGAGGTGAGCTGCTGCTGGGCGGCGCCCACGCTGCCCCGCAGGGCCGACAGGTTGTCGAGGGCCGTCCGGATCTTGCCCAGTTCCGTGACGGCGTTGGCATCGGTCAGGAGATCACCGGCGGCGGCCCCGAGCAGCGTCGTGGCATCCACGTTCCCGATGGCCAGGCTCACGACGGAGTAGTCCCCCACGGCCACGCTGAGGGTGGCGCCGAAAATCGCCCCGCCGTTGTAGAGGGTCTTGTCGTTGATGTCCTGGATGGTCTTGACGATGTTCTGGTACTCCGCGTCGATGGCCGTCTTGCCGGTGCCGTTGGCCGCGCCCGAGGTGCTGCTGGCGGCCTGTTCCGCCAGTTCGGCGGCGCGGGTCAGCAGGTTGGTGATCTCCTCGGTGACGCCATCGGCCACCTGCAGGTACGAGATGCCGTCGTTCGCATTCCGGCGGCCCTGGTTGGCCACGCGGACATCCGCGCCCAGCCGGTTGGCGATGGCGAGACCCGCCGCGTCGTCCGAGGCCCGGTTGATGCGCTTGCCGCTGGTGAGGCGCTCAATGGCCCTTTCGCGGCCCTGGCCCGTGACCCCGAGCTGACGGCTGGCATTCAAGGCAGATACGTTGTTGAGAATGGAACCGCTCATGACGCGCTCCTTTCCGAGTGGGAGCGCCGGTCGCGGCGCGTGCGTCCCTGCATTCGCATGTGAACCTCCGTGTCCCGCCACCTGGGGGGGACCCGAGAAGCGCAGCGAGCGTGCCAGGGATCGAAATTGAAATTTAAATATCTTGTTTATAGATAATTAAAAAAATGACCAGCCCCATCCTGAACCAGATAAGGCATATTTGGCCCAAAAAAGCCTCGGCCCGCGGCCGGTCCCGGCGCCACCCCCGCGGGCAAGCCCGTGCTGAAATTGCCGCGTCAAACCAAAGAAGGCCCCATGAGGGGCCTCCGGGGGTCTGGGACGGACCTCAGCGATCCAGCTCACCCGCGATGATGCTGACTCGGCCCATCCTGGGCCTCGCCCCTTCGGGGTCATGCGCTACGCGCACGGTCGGCCTCCGCTCCATCTATCGCACGCTGCGCATGCTCCCACTCGGCTTTCGCCTCGTGGAGGTGGAACCTCCCTGCTTCGGCCTCATAGCCCCCAAGGCCGCAGCGGGCTTCGCCCGCTCGCCGTCCTCGGCGCGTCAGCGATCCAGCTCACCCGCAATGATGTTCATCGCGCCGAGAACGGCGACGGCATCTGCGACGAGGCAGCCCTTCACCTGGTCGTGGAAGCTGCTGAAGATGGGGAGGCAGGGGGGACGCACCCGGATGCGGTAGGGGTTCTTGCCGCCATCGCTCACGAGGTAGAAGCCCAGCTCGCCGTTGGCGGCCTCGGTGGCGCTGTAGACCTCGCCCACGGGCATCTCCATGCCGTGCATGATGAGCTTGAAGTGGTGGATGAGGCTTTCCATCCGGGTATAGACCTTCTCCTTGGGCGGCAGGGCCACCTTGGGATCGTCGACACAGACCGGGCCGGGTTCGAGGCGGTCCAGCACCTGGCGGATGATGCGCAGGCTCTGGCGCATCTCCTCGATGCGCACCAGATAACGGTCGAACACGTCGCCCGTGGTGCCCACGGGGATGTCGAAATCGTAGGTCTCGTAGCCCAGGTAGGGCTGGGCCTTGCGCAGATCCTGGGGCACGCCCGCGGCGCGGAGGCAGGGGCCGGTGTAGCCCCAGTTCACGGCGTCCTCGGCGCTGATGGCGCCGATGCCCTTGGTGCGGTCGTGCCAGATGGGGTTATGGGTGAGCAGGCGCTCGCATTCGTCCACCGCCGCCTCGCATTCCACGAGGAAGCGCTCACACAGGGGCACGAAACCCTCGGGGATGTCCCGGAAGAGGCCGCCAATGCGGGTGAAGCTGGTGTGGAGGCGCTGGCCCGCGGCCATCTCGAAGAGGTCGTAGACCGTCTCGCGCTGCTTGAAGAGGTAGAGGAAGGCGGTGAAGGCGCCGATGTCCACGGCGTTCACGCCCACGCACACGATGTGGTCCGCCACTCGGGCCAGCTCGGAGACCAGCACGCGGATCTGCTGCGCGCGCTTGGGGATCTCGATACCCAGCAGCTTCTCCACGGCGCAGGTATAGCCCACGTTGTTCATGATGGAGCTGCAGTAGTTCAGGCGGTCCGTGAGGGGGATGAACTGCTGGTAGCTGAGGTTCTCGCCCAGCTTCTCCACGCCGCGGTGGAGGTAGCCCATCTCCGGCGTGGCCTTGGCGATGGTCTCGCCTTCGAGCTCCAGGATGATGCGCAGGGTCCCGTGGGTGGTCGGGTGCGAGGGACCCATGTTGACGATCATGCGATCGCCGTCGAGCTGCTGGCGGGTCATGGCGATGGATTCCATGGTCATATCCTCAGGCCCGTTCGCCGTTGTTGTAGGGGGCGGTGCAGCCTTCCATGCAGAAGGGGTCGCCACCATCCAGGGGGAAGTCCTTGCGCAGGGCGTGGCCCGGGAAGTCATCCCAGGTGAGCAGGCGCTTCATGTTCGGGTGGCCCTCGAAGCGGATGCCGAAGAGATCGAAGACTTCGCGCTCGAACCAGTCGGCGGTCTTGAAGCGGCCCGTCAGGGTCGGCATGGCCTCGCCGTCGGCCACGGGCACCTTCACCCGCAGGCGCTCCTGGCTGGCCAGGTTGAGCCAGTGGTAGACCACGTCGAAGCGCGCCTCGCGCTCCGGCCAATCCACGGCCGTGATGTCCACCAGCAGCTGGAAGCCCTCGCGGTGGAGCAGGTCCACCAGGATGAGGAGGCTCTCCCGGGCGATGACGATGGTCTGGTCGCCCCGGAAGGCGTGGCGGTCGGTGACGGTGCCCGGAAGCTCTGCGTCGATGTGTTCGATGATCATGGTCCGCCCCGCCTAGAAGATCGTTCCGACGCCGCGCTCGCCGGCATCCATCAGCATCTCGCGGATGGTCTGCTGGCCCGTGAGGCCCTTTTCGGCCTGGATGGCCTCCTGCCGCGCCAGGCTTTCGTAGAAGCGGGCGATGTGGTCCTTGCGCATGGAGAGGGATTCCTTCTCGATCTTCTCCTGCAGCTTCATCACGCCGTAGATCATGCTCTCGGGCCGGGGCGGGCAGCCGGGGACGTAGACGTCCACGGGGATGATGCGGTCCACGCCCTGCAGGGTCGCGTAGGTGCGGTACATGCCGCCCGACGAGGCGCAGACACCCACGCTGACCACCCACTTGGGCTCGGCCATCTGGGCGTAGATCGTGCGCAGCACAGGCGCCATCTTGTTGGTGATGGTGCCGAGGACCAGCATCATGTCGCTCTGGCGGGGGCTGAAGCGCATGGCCTCGGCGCCGAAGCGGCTCATGTCGTATTTCGACGCCATCATGCTCATGAACTCGATGGCGCAGCAGGCGGTGCCGAAGGGCAGCGGCCAGAGGCTGTTCTTGCGCCCCCAGTTCACCACCGCGTCCAGGCGGGTGGTCACCACCGCGTCGTTGATGTTCATCTCGGACATCTCAGCGCTCCCACTCGAAGGCGCCCTTGCCCCAGGCGTAGACGAAGCCCACCAGCAGGGTGGCCATGAAGCTGAGCATCGGCACGAAGGTCCAGAGGGCCTGCTTGAAGTTGACGGCCCAGGGCAGCAGGAACGCCGCTTCCACGTCGAACAGGATGAAGAGCATGGCCGTCAGGTAGAACTTGACCGAGTACTTGTGCCGGGCCCCTTCCTGCAGGGGCGCCACGCCGCACTCGTAGGGCCGCATCTTCGCTTCCTGCGGGTTGTTCGGCTTCAGCAGGGGCAGCACCTTCCCCGACAGCACGAGGATGGCGATGGCGGTCACGGCGGCGACCAGCAGCAGGATCAGGACCGGCAGGAAGGGCGATGCGGGATGGGCCATGGCGCTCTCGGGCGGAGGGTTCCGCGAGGGTCCAGCTTAGCGCCCTTTGCGGATCCCGAAACCGTGCCAATATCACAACCCCACCGGGGTCTCCCGTTAGGGATAGAATCAATCTCCCCACCCTTCTGCCGGGATTGTCATGACCGACCTCAAGCTGCGTGTCAAAGAGATGATCATCGAGCGTCTGAAGCTCGAAGGCATGGCCCCGGACCAGATCGAAGACCAGGCCCCCCTCTTCGGGGAGGGTCTGGGCCTGGATTCCATCGACGCCCTGGAGCTGGTGCTGGGCATCGAGCAGGTCTTCGGGGTGAAGATCGAGGACGAGGCCGCGGGCATGAAGGCCTTCAAGTCCGTGCAGGCCCTCACCGACTTCATCGCCGAGCACCGCAAAGCCTGACCCCATGACGGACATCCCGGCCCACCTGCCCCACCGCTACCCCTTCCTCCTGGTGGACCGGGTGCTGGAGCGGGAGCCCGGTGTGCGCGTGGTGGCCGAGAAGCTCGTCACGAACGGCGAGCCCTACCTCCAGGGCCACTTCGCGGAACGCCCCCTGGTGCCCGGCGTGCTGCTGCTGGAGATGCTGGCCCAGGCCGGGGGCTTCCTGGAGGCCGAGCCCCTCCACGGAGCCGCCATCTTCCTGGCCGGGGTGCAGGACGCCCGCTTCAAGGCCCCGGCCTTCCCGGGCGACCGCCTGCGCCTCGAGGTGGATGCCGAAGGCGCCTTCGCCGGCCTGATGAAGCTCAAGGGGGCCGTGAGCTGCGAAGGCCGCGGCCTCTGCACGGCCACGCTGCTGGTAAAGCGCCTATGACCCGCCCCCCGCATCGCGTCGTGGTCACCGGCCTCGGCCTGGTGTCCTCCCTCGCCCTGGACCGGGAGGGCACCTGGTCCGCCATGCTGGCGGGGCGGGATGGCCTGGGGCCCCTGACGCGCCTCCACCTGCCCCTGGAGCCCGCGCAGGTCGCCGGGCAGGTGCCCCTGGACCCCCGGCGGCACCAGACCCTCTGCGAGCGCATGGCCCTGCTGGCCCTGGAGGAGGCCCTGGGCGGCTTCCGGCCCGGTGGCGATCCGGCCCGCATCGGCGTCTTCCAGGGCGCGGGGACCAGCGGCCTGCCCGTGGCGGAGGCCTACCTGGAGGACCGCCTGGCCGGGCGCCGGGGCCGCGCCGCGGAGCCGGCCCACCAGGGCCCCTGCACCGTCACCGATGCCCTGGCCCGGCGCCTGGGCGCCGAGGGCCCCCGCAGCACCATCATGAACGCCTGCTCCTCCAGCCTGCTGGCCCTGGGCCAGGCCTGGGAACGCCTCGCCGCCGGCGAACTGGACCTGGCCGTGGCGGGGAGCGCCGAAAGCCTGTGCCGCACCACGTACGGCGGATTCTCCAGCCTCAAGGCCGTGGACCCCCGGAAGTGCCGCCCCTTCAGCCGCGACCGTGCGGGCCTGAACCTGGGGGAGGGCGCCGTGCAGCTCCTGCTGGAACCCCTGGACCGCGCCCTGGACCGGGGCGCCACGATCTTTGCCGAGGTGCTGGGCTACGGCGCCAGCATGGACGCCCACCACCCCACGGCCCCCCA
>JAMPXL010000019.1 GCA_023701165.1 Geothrix sp.
GAACTGCACCAGGGCGCCGATGCGGTCCGGGGCCTCGATGCGCTGGACCTGCCAGCGGCGCCCGTTCGCGCCGCAGCGCCAGGCGGGCCCGGGATCCCGGGCCCGGGCCTCCCGCAGCCAGGGGAAGGGCTCCAGCACGAAGGCCGCCTCCAGGCCCACCACCCCGGGCCGGACGCCCAGCAGCGAGCAGCCCGGGCGGTTCAGCGCCGCCACGCGCTGGCGCTGGTCCACCCAGAGCAGCCCCGTGGGCAGGGCGTCCACCAGCCGCTCGTGGACCGTGCGCAGCTCGCCCAGGGTCGCGGCCAGTTCGCCCCGCTCCCGAAGGCTGCCGGACACCGCGGAAAGCAGGAGGGCTTCCGGGTCCGCCTTGGCCCGCCGCCGCAGCCGCGCCCAGCGCGCGAGAAGCAGGGCCAGGCCGGCGAGAGCCGCCCCGGCGGGGAGGGCCAGCGCCAGCCAGGCGAGGACTTGGGACAGGGGATGCATGGCCCCAGGGTATGCTCATTCCCATGGACAGGCAGCCCATCTACGTGGTTTCCGGCGGCTCCGGCGAGACCGCCCAGCGCATGGTGCAGGCGGCCCTGACCCAGTTCGCCACAGGCGAAAGCTCGGCGCTGGTGCGGCGGTTCCAGAACGTACGGTCCCGGGAGGACATGGACCGGGTGCTCCAGATGGCGGCGGAAAAGCGGGCCGTGATCATCCACACCACGGTCTCCAGGGAGATGCGCCTGTACCTGGCGGACCGCTGCGCCGAGCTCCGGCTCACCGAGGTGGATCTCTTCGGCAACCTCCTGGACACCCTCGCCCTCTACCTGCGCGAGCGGCCCGAGGAGCGGCCCGGCAGCTTCCACGCGGTGGGCGACAAGTACTTCCGGCGCATCGAGGCCATCGAATTCGCCCTGAAGTTCGACGATGGCATCGACATGAGCGGCCTGCCCGACGCCGACATCGTGCTGGTGGGCATCAGCCGCACCAGCAAGACCCCCCTTTCCATGTATCTCGCCATGGAGGGCTACAAGGTGCTCAACGTGCCCCTCGTCCCCGGCGTGCAGCTGCCGCCGGAGCTGGGAAGCATCCCCCAGGGCCGCATCGTGGGGCTCACCATCCAGCCCGACCGGCTCCAGGAGATCCGGGCCTACCGCCTCAAGCGCCTGGGCGCCGCGGGCAGTGCCGACGCCTACAGCGACCTGGGCCGCATCCTTGACGAGCTCACCTACGCCGACGAGGTCTTCAAGCAGCACCGCCGCTGGCCCGTGCTCGACGTCACCGGCCGCAGCATCGAGGAAACCGCGGGCCTGGTGCTGGACCGCGTGTTCGGCAAGGAACGGGCGGTCTAGGCAGGCTGGAAGCCCCCCTACAGCTCGTCCTCCAGCCGCTGCACGATGGTCTTCAGAATCTTGATCCGCCCGAAGCGCTTGTCCTCGCTCTCCACGAGGGTCCAGGGGGCGATCTCGGTGCTGGTGCGGTCGAGCATGTCGCAGATGGCGGCCTCATAGGCGGGCCACTTCTCGCGGTTGCGCCAGTCCTCATCGGTGATCTTGAACCGCTTGAAGGGCGTCGTCTGGCGCTCCTCGAAGCGGCGCAGCTGCTCCTCCTGGCTGATGGACAGCCAGAACTTGAGCAGGATGCTGCGGTTGCGCACGATCTGGTCCTCGAAGTCGTTGATCTCGCTGTAGGCCCGCTGCCAGTCGGCCTCGGCGCAGAAGCCCTCCACCCGCTCCACCAGCACCCGGCCGTACCAGCTGCGGTCGAAGATGGCCACCTTGCCGCGCCGCGGGAGGTGCCGCCAGAAGCGCCAGAGGTAGGGCTGGGCCCGCTCCTCCTCCGTGGGCGCGGCGATGGGGTGGATGTGGTACCTGCGGGCGTCCAGGGCCTGGGTGATGCGGCGGATGCTGCCGCCCTTGCCCGCCGCATCGACGCCTTCGAACACCAGCGCGACAGCGTGCTTCCTGAAATTGCGGTGGCGGGCCAGGAGGTTCAGCCTTCCCTGGAGCTCCAGCAGTTCCTCCTCGTAGTCCTTCTTCTCCATCCGCTTCGACAGGTCCAGGGCCCTGAGGATGTTCACGCCGTCCAGGGAGGGGTGCGGCGGATGGGCCGGAACCGCAGGCACCGCAGGCACCGGCTGGTCCAGGCGGGCCCGCAGGCGCTCAAGCAGGATCTTCCCCACGGTCAGCCGCTGGTAGCGGGCATCCGTGGCCTCCACCACGATCCAGGGCGCCTCCGCGGTGCTGGTGGAACGCAGGGCCCGCTCGGCCACCTGGCGGAAGGTGTCGTACATCTCGAAGTGCTTCCAGTCCCGGGGCGTCACGCGCCAGCGAGTCTGGGGGTCCTTCTCCAGGCCCTTGAGCCGCTTCTTCTGCTGCTCCTTCCCCAGATGCATCCAGAACTTCAGCACCAGGGCGCCCTCGTGGATGAGCATCTGCTCGAAGCGCGCCACCCGGGCCATGTCCTGGTCCAGGTCCGAGGTCTTGATGCGGCCGTGGGCCCGCTCGAGGATGGGCCAGGTGTACCAGGATCCGTCGAAGATCCCGATCTTCCCCCTGGGCGGCAGCATGCGCCAGTAGCGCCACATGTGGGGCCGCTCGCGTTCCTCGTCCGAGGGCTCGTCCAGGCCGTGGGTCTGGATGTGGCGGGGATCCATCCACTCGTTGAGGGTGTTCACGGTCTCGCTCTTGCCGGCCCCGTCCACCCCCGCCACCAGGATGACCACCGGGAACTTCGCCGCGGCCAGGTCGTACTGGGCGTCCAGCAGCGCCTCCCGCAGGGCGGGAACCTCCCGGTCCCAGACTCCCTTGTCGATCCTGTGGCCGAGCTCCGCGGATTCGAACATGGTCCCTCCGGGGCGGTGCACCTGCCTTTTCGGCTTTGCAGCACGATAGCTGAGTTCCCCCCGGCCGGGGGCCGTGGAATGATGAGGCCACCAAGATCTCCATCACCGACCCCATCCAGCCCGCCTGGGCCCATGCCCGGCGCATCCTCTTCGAGCCCTTCAGCGCACGGAAGTGGTTCGTGCTGGGCTTCTGCGTATTCCTCTCCCAGCTGGGCGAAGGGGGCTCGTACAACTTCAACAGCAACCCCTTCGACCGCTCCACCGGCGGGACCGCGCCGGATTTCAACCCCGTGACCCAGTGGATCTCCGCCCATCTGCCCCTGGTGATCACTCTGGGCGTGCTGCTCTTCATCCTGATCCTGGCCCTGGTGGCGCTGTTCCAGTGGCTGGGCAGCCGCGGAGACTTCATGTTCCTGGATGGCGTGGCCCGCAACGAGGCCGGGATCGTGGAACCCTGGACCCGCTTCCGGGAAATGGGAAACCGGCTCTTCCGCTTCCGGCTGATGCTCCTTCTGGCCACCCTGGCCCTCCTCATCGTCTGCGGCGGGCTCGGCGTCCTCATCGCCCTGCCCGACATCCACGCCCGGACCTTCGGCGCCGCGGCCCTGACTGCCGCCCTCGCCTGCGGCGGCGCCATGTTCCTGGGCCTCCTGGCCATCGCGGCCATTGGCTGCCTGCTGCGGGACTTCGTGGTGCCCATCATGTACCACCGGAACCTGGGCACCTCCGAAGCCTGGGCGGTGCTGCGCCGGGAGATGCTGCCCGGGAACCGGTGGCGGTTCGTGGGGTTCTACCTGATGACCTTCCTGCTCTGGATCCCCGCGGTCCTCCTGATCATCGCGGGCTGCTGCCTCACGTGCTGCGTGGCCATCCTGCCCTACCTCAGCTCCGTGGCCTTCCTGCCCATCTTCGTCTTCTTCCGCTGCTACTCCCTGGGCTTCCTGGAGCAGTTCGGCGAGGACTGGCGCATCATCCAGGTTCCCCAACCCCAGGCTTAGGTTCATACCAGCGGGCTCCTAGCTGGGAACGGAAAAGGCTTCACCACCAAGACACCAAGATCACCAAGAACTGCAAACGCGTTTATCTTTTCTTGGTGCCTTGGTGTCTTGGTGGTGTTCTTTGTTTTTTGAGGCGAAGAACAATCAGTACTCGTTCGCCAGGTCCCCCGCCCGCACCTGCTTCTCGAAGGCCTGGAACACGGGCGCTCCGGCGCCCTGGGCGATCCATTCGGCCACGCGGATGCCGTCCACGGCGGCGGAGGTGATGCCGCCCGCGAAGCCCGCGCCCTCGCCGCAGGGGTAGAGGCCCGGATGCGACACCGATTGGCCATCCCCGCCTCGCAGCAGCTGGATGGGACTGCTGGTGCGGCTTTCGATGGCCAGCAGGATGGCCTGGCTGCTGGCGAAGCCGTGGATCTTCCTGTCGAAGGCAGGGAGCGCCCCCGCCAGCTGCTCCCGCACGAAGTCCGGCAGGCAGGTCCGCAGGTCCGCCGCCACGGCGAAGGGCTTGAAGCTGGTGCGCGGCAGGCGGCCTGTGGCCCGGCCCTTGAGGAAATCCTGCACGGCCATGGCCGGGGCGCCGTAGGTCTCCCCCGCGGCGCGGAAGGCCGCCTGCTCCCACTTGCGCTGGAAGTACATGCCCCCCAGCAGGTGGTCGCTGCCGAAGTCCGCCGTGTTCACCTTGGCCACCAGGCCGGAGTTGGCGAAGCCCGAGTCGCGCTTCTCGTTGCTCATGCCGTTCACCACCACGCCGCCTTCCTCGCTGCTGCACTGGATGACCTCGCCGCCGGGGCACATGCAGAAGCTGTAGGCGGCGCGGTTCAGCCCGAAGTTGCAGACCAGCTTGTAGTCGGCGGCGGGCAACGAGGGATGGCCCGCGCTGGGGCCGTACTGGGAGCGGTCGATGAGGTCCTGGGGGTGCTCTACCCGCACGCCCATGGCGAAGGGTTTCTGGCGCATGGCCACGCCGTGCCGGTGCAGCATCTCGAAGGTGTCCCGGGCGCTGTGGCCCGGCGCCAGCACCAGGGCCTCGCAGGGGATCTCCTCACCGCCCTCCAGCACCGCGGCGCAGACACGGCCCCGGTCATCGAAACGCACCTCGGCCAGGCGCGCCTTGAAGCGGTACCGGGCGCCCCGGGCCTCCGCCTCCTTGCGGATGAGCACCGCGCAGCGCCGGATGACATCCGTGCCCACGTGGGGCTTGGCCAGGTAGAGGATCCGGGGGTTGGCGCCGAAGCGCACGAAGGCGTCCAGCACGTAGCGGGTGGCGGGGTGGCCGATGCGGGTGGTGAGCTTGCCGTCGCTGAAGGTGCCCGCCCCGCCCTCGCCGAACTGGGCATTGGCCTCGGGGTCCAGCACCGCGTCCTTCCACAGGCCCGCGATGGCCTTCACCCGCTCGCCCATGGCGGGTCCGCGTTCCAGCACCACGGGCTCGATGCCGTAGTCCAGCAGGCGCAGGGCGCAGAAGGTTCCAGCGGGTCCGCTGCCCACCACCACGACGCGCGGTTTGCGCGGCGGCTGCGCCACCGCGTAGGGCGCCGCAGGCGGCGCCAGGTCCAGCTTGAGCCCGCCGGGCAATGGACCCAGTTCCAGGGCGCGGTCCGTGTCGAAGCTGAGGGCCGTCAGGAAGCGGATGGCGCCCTTGTGGCGAGCATCCAGGCTGCGGCGCTCCAGGGTCGCGGCGCGGTAGTCTCTGGGCGATCCACCCAGGGCATGGGCCAGGGGCTTGGCCAGATCCAGCGCCTCCTCCCCCAGGTTCAACGGCAGGTTGGACAGCAGGTAGCGCATGGTCGCCTCGGCGGAAGGGGTCCACGGGACCCAAGGCCAGGGATCAAGATTACCCTCCAGGGACGATCCAAAATCTCGACAATGACCAAGGTCCTTCGGAATCAATTTGTTCTAATTTATATTTAGACAAGGAGGCGCCCATGGGGACATCAGGCCTGAACCGGGTGGTGGTGGCCGGGGGCACGGGCCTGGTGGGACGTCCCCTGGTCCAGGCCCTGACGGACCTGGGGGTCTCCGTGGCGGTGCTGACCCGGCATCCCGGTGCCCTGAGGCTTCCCGCTGGCGCCGCCGCGCACAGCTGGGAGAACCTCCGGGCCCTGCTGGAAGGCGCGGATGCGGTCATCAACCTGGCCGGCGAAGGCATCGCCGACCGGCGCTGGAGTGCCGCCCGCAAGGCCGCCATCCAGGACAGCCGGCTCCAGACCACGGCCCGGCTGGTGGAGGCCATGCGGATCTGCGCCAAGCCCCCCGCGGCCCTGGTGAACGCCTCGGCCATCGGCTACTACCTCCCCCAGGGCGAGGCCATCGTGGACGAGGAGGCCGGCCCCGGCCAGGGGTTCCTGGCGGAGGTCTGCCAGAGGTGGGAGGCCGAGGCCATGGCGGCCCTGGCTTTCGGTGTGCGGGTGGCCCGTCTCCGCATCGGCGTGGTGCTGGCCCGGGAGGGCGGCGCCCTGCCGAAGATGGCGCTGCCCGTGAAGGCCTACGCGGGCTGCAAGCTGGGCTCGGGGCGGCAGGGGCTCAGCTGGATCCACCGGGATGACCTGGTGGCCATGCTCGTGGAGGCCGCCCGGAATCCGGCCTGGGAGGGCCCCTTCAACGCCACGGCGCCAGCCCCCCTCAGCAACGGGGCCTTCACCCGCCTCCTGGCCCGCCGGCTCCACCGGCCCCTGCTGCCCGTGCCGGGCTTCCTCACCACCGCCGCCACCAAGCTGCTGCTGGGTGAGATGGCCGAGGCCCTGCTGCTCCAGGGGGCCCTGGTGATCCCCGCCCGCGCCCAGGCCCTGGGCTTCCGGTTCCGCTTCCCCACGGCCGCGTCGGCCCTGGAGGATCTGCTGTGAAGGAGGAAGTGTTCATCTCCATCCAGGGCCTGGCTGCGCTTCGAGGTGTGCTGGCGGCGCGGTTCACGCCCGCTCCAGCCCCCCGAAGCGCGCCATGATGCGCCGGTCACCGCCCTGGTCGAAGCGGATGGTGTAGGTCAGCCCCTCGCCCCGGCCCGACGAGGCCAGCACCGTGCCCGCGCCGAAGCGGGCGCTCCTCACCCGCGTGCCCGCCTCGAAGGCACTCGGATCTTTCTGTTCGGCAGGCTCGGAGAGCCTGCCGCCATCCGGGACCGGTGGCGGAGCCTCCTTGACGCGGTCGAAGAAGCTGCGGATGCGCTGCAGCTCCGTGGCCACCGAAGCCCCGCCGCCGCCTTCGCGGGAGAAGGAGCTGCCGGGCCGCACGCCTTCGCCGGACTGATAGATCTCCGTGCCCCACCGGATGGGCGCGGTGAGTGCCTCCGCGGGGATCTCCCGCAGGAAGCGGCTGGGCATGGACAGCATTTCCGTGCCCATGATGCGCCGCCGCCGGGCCGCGCTCAGCGTGAGCCGCCGCTGGGCGCGGGTGATGGCCACGTAGAAGAGGCGCCGTTCCTCTTCGAGCCCCTCGGGGGTCTCCCGTGCGTTGCGGTTGGGGAAGACGTCCTCCTCCATGCCGATGACGAACACGAAGGGGAACTCCAGGCCCTTGGCGCAGTGGATGGTCATGAGGCTGAGGTGGGCCGCCTCCTCCAGCTGATCCGTATCCGAGGCCAGGGTGATGCGGTCCAGGAATTCCGACAGGCGCAGGCCCAGGGATTCGGATTCGGCGGCGGCGCTGAGGAATTCCTCCAGGTTGCGGATGCGGCCTTCCGCCTCCAGGGTGGCCTCGTCCTCCAGGCTCTGGAGGTAGCCGCTCTCCTGGAGCGTCCATTTCACCAGGCCCGCCAGGCCCTGGGCGTCCCGCTCCCCCGCCGCGCGGCGGAAGAGGTCGAGGAACTTGCCCAGCTCCCGTTGGGCGCGTCCCTTCAGCTCGCCGGAGCGCAGCAGCAGGGCCAGGCCCTCCAGGGGCGTGCCACCCTCAGGGATGGCGCCCTCGATCTTCCCCAGCGTGGTGGGTCCCACCCCGCGGGTGGGCGCGTTCACGCAGCGGCGGAAGCTCACCAGGTCGAAGGGATTCGAGATGAGCCGCAGGTACGAGATGAGGTCCTTCACCTCCTGCCGCTCGTAGAACTTCACGCCGCCCACCAGGCGGTAGGCCATGTTCTGGGCCCGCAGGGCCTCTTCCATCTGCCGGGACTGCCAGTTGGCGCGGTAGAGCACGGCCAGCTTGGCCTCGGGCTCCCGATACCGCAGCTCCTGGATGCGCTGCGCCACCCACTCCGCCTCCAGCCGCCCCTCATCCGCCAGCTTGAAGGTGATGGACTCGCCCTCGCCCAGGTCGGTCACGAGGGCGCCCTTGCCCTCCACCCGCTGGGAGTTGTTGGCGATGACCTCCGAGGCCGCGTCCAGGATCTTCTTGGTGGACCGGTAGTTCTGCAGCAGCTCGATGCGCACGGCCTCGGGGAAGTCCTGCTGGAAGTCGAGGATGTTGCGGATGTCCGCTCCTCTCCACCCATAGATCGACTGGTCCTCGTCGCCCACCACGCAGAGGTTGTGGTGGCGCCGGGCCAGGTGCTGCACCAGCAGGTACTGGGCGCGGTTGGTGTCCTGGTACTCGTCCACGAGGATGAACTTGAAGCGCTCTCCGTACTGGGCCTGGATCACGGGATCGCGGAAGAGCCGCTCGGTCCAGAGCAGCAGGTCGTCGAAGTCGCAGGCGCGGTGGTTCTTCAGGCCCTTCTGGTAGAGGTCGTAGGCATCCAGCACCTTGCGGGTCCAGGGGTCCAGGGCCTCCTCCCGGGCCTCCTCCGGCAGCAGGCAGCGGTTCTTGAAGTCGCTGATCATCTCCAGCACCCGCTTGGGGTGGTACTGCTTCTCCGGCAGCTTCAGTTCGGCCAGCACCTGCTTCATGAGGCTCTTCTGGTCCGACGGATCGAAGATGACGAAATCCCGGCCCACGGGCGTGCGCTCGCCCTCCCGGCGAAGGATGCGCGTGCAGAAGCTGTGGAAGGTGCTCACCCACATCTGGGCAGCGGGCACGGAGACGAGCCGCTGGACGCGCTCCCGCATCTCCTCCGCGGCCTTGTTGGTGAAGGTCATGGCCAGGATGGAGCCGGGATGGGCGCCCTCCTCCTCGATGAGCCAGGCGATGCGGCGGGTGATCACCGTGGTCTTGCCCGAGCCTGCGCCCGCCAGGATCAGCAGCGGGCCATGGGCGTGACACACCGCCTCCCGCTGGGGGGCGTTCAGGTTGCGGAGCAGCGGGTGGTCGGAAGGAGGCGGGAGCGCATCGGGCATCCCCTCATCCTATCGGGCCGCCCCTCCCACCGGGACGATGGCCTTGCCCTTCTCGGCCTTTCGCAGGACCTCCCGGACCAGCAGGCCGGCCTCCTCCTCCGACAGCTGGCCCTTGAAGGAAGGCATGACCATCCCGAAGAAGAGGCCCTTGCGGATGGCCTTGACCAGGTCGGCATCCTGATCCGCGGCCATTCTCTTGGCGTCCGTGAAATCGCGCCCACCCAGCTTCTTCCCCTCGGGGCCCAGGGCCGAACCATCGGCCCCGTGGCACTTCACGCAGTTCTGGGCGAAGAAGGCCCTCAGGTCGTCCACGGTCTTCACCGGGGCCCCCTGCGCCCCCAGGGCGCCAGCGGCCAGAAGAGCAGGGAGGAATGACACCATCCGCATGACCACCTCGATGAATGTTGAAACACCTGGACAGGATGAGCCCGGCCGGTTTCCGGGCAAGGCTACGTCAGGTTTTTTTCTTCACCGCC
>JAMPXL010000020.1 GCA_023701165.1 Geothrix sp.
AGGAGAAAGCCATTCCCGCCGGTACAATGGCGGTTTGGTCCACGCCGGGGTCCCATGTTCGACAGCCTTACCCAGAAGCTCAGCCAGGCGATGAAGGCCCTCCGGGGCCAGTCCAAGCTGACGGAAGCCAACCTCGAAGCCGTGCTGCGCGAAGTCCGCATGGCCCTCCTGGAAGCGGACGTCCACGTGAGCGTGGCCCGCACCTTCCTCCAGCGGGTGAAGGAGAAGGCTCTGGGCGCCGAGGTCATGCAGGGCCTCAACCCGGCCCAGGCCTTCATCGACATCGTCCACCGGGAGCTGGTGGAGATCATGGGCGGCCAGGCGCCGGAGCATCCCCTCGCCTTCGCGTCCAAGCCTCCGACGGTGGTGATGATGGTGGGCCTCCAGGGCGCGGGCAAGACCACCACCTGCGGCAAGCTGGCGGTCTTCCTGAAGAAGCTGGGCCGCTCCCCCCTGCTGGTGCCCGCGGACGTCTACCGCCCCGCCGCCATCGAGCAGCTGCATGTGGTGGCCAAGGACGCCGGCGTGCCCTCCTTCCGCACGGAGGAGAAGGATCCTGTGGCCATCTGCGCCGCGGCGGTGGCCGAAGCCAGGCTGAAGGGCTGGGACACGGTCATCCTCGACACCGCGGGCCGCCTGCACCTCGACGAAGCCCTCATGGAGGAGCTGGTCCGCATCAAGGGTTCCGTCTCCCCGGACGAGATCCTCTTCGTGGCGGACGCCATGACGGGCCAGGACGCCGTCCGCAGCGCCACGGCCTTCCACGGGAAGCTGGGCATCACGGGCGTGGTGCTCACCAAGACCGACGGCGACACCCGCGGCGGCGCGGCCTTCAGCATCAAGCAGGCCACGGGCCAGCCCCTGAAGTTCGTGGGCGAGGGGGAGAAGCTGGAGGACTTCCAGCGCTTCCACCCGGACCGCATGGCCCAGCGCATCCTGGGCATGGGCGACGTCCTCAGCCTCATCGAGCACGCCAAGGACAAGCTCGACGAGAAGGAAGCCGAGGTCATGGCCAGGCGCCTGGCCAAGAACCAGTTCACGCTCGAGGACATGCGCAAGCAGTTCCAGCAGGTGCAGAAACTGGGCTCCATGAACAAGATCATCGGCATGCTGCCGGGCCTGGGGCAGATGAAGGATCAATTGGCGAGTGTGGCCACGGACAAGCGCATCAAGCACCTGGAGGCCATCATCAACTCCATGACCCCCGCCGAGCGCGCCAACCACAACCTGCTGGACGGCAAGCGCAAGCGCCGCATCGCGGCTGGCTGCGGCCGCCCCGTGCATGAGATCAACCAGCTGCTCAAGCAGTTCATGGAAACGAAGAAGATGATGGGGCAGATGAACGATCCCAAGTTCATGGCCCGCATGCAGCGCATGGCCAAGATGGGCGGCGGCCCCAACCTTCCCTTCTAGGAGCCAGTCCTTGGCGAACCTCCAGCCCCCGATCCCGCTCCGGACCTGGATGATCCTGGCCGCAGCGTTGAGCCTCGGGCTGGCCGGCGCCTGGATGTGGCAATCCGCTCCGCGGTCCTCGGGGATCGTGAGGGTGCTCATCATCGCCCCCGAACCCTCCGGCCAGGCCGATGTGGACTTCGGGCTCGAAACCCTGCTCCAGGACCACTTCGAGGTGCTGGCCGGGGCCACCGTGGCCCATGCCAAGGCCGTCCCCCCTCCGGCGGAGCTGCGCAAGCTCCCTTCGGATCTGGCGCTGTTCCGCTTCCAGGGGCGCCGGGAGGGCCACCGGCTGGCCCTGACCACCCAGTGGACGACGCCGGCCAAGCTCCTGGCGGGCCGCCCATGGATCCGGGAAACCCAGCCGCCCATGGATCCGGGCCAGGCTTTGGGGGCCTGGGTGGATCACTGGCCGCTGGACCGGCGCCACCGCATCCGGACAGACCTCCACCCCCGCGCGCCAGAGCGTTTCTGGGACCTGCTCCAGGCCATGGCCATCCGGGACGATCAGACGGCCCTGGCCGGGCTCGCGGCGACCCAGGCGTTGGCCGAGGCGGAACCCCGGTGCGCCACGGCCTGGACCACCCTGGGCGACCACCTCTACCGCAGCCTGTGGGTGGACCCCGCCCAGGCCGGCGTCGGTCTCAATTCCCGCACCCACCGGGCCTTCCAGCGGGCCGTGGAGCTGGTCCCGGGCCATCCCAGGGCCACCTTCCTCTGGTCCCTGATGCTCACGGACACCGGAAACCAGGACCGGGCGCTGCGGGCGCTGGAGCAAGCCGCCCACCTCCGTCCCGGCATCCCGGACCTCTACCATGGCTTCGCCTACGCCGGCCGCACCGCCGGGCTGCTGGAAGGCGCCAAGGGGGCCCTGGCGCGGCAGCAGGCCCTGCTGGGCGCCATGGCCCAGCCCTCCTCCTGGTTCGCGGAGACCACCTACCTCTACCTCGGCGACTGGGACACCTTCGGCCGGGAGCTGCTGCGCGCCAGAGCCGTGCGCCTGGATGCCAACGTGGTGTTCTACCAGGGCTACTACGCCCTGCTCAAAGGCGACCGCCAGGCCGCGCTCGCCTTCATGAAGGCCGGAGAGGCCATGGCCGATGGCCCGGCCCCCTTCCAGGACCTCTGCCGGGTCTACCTCGCCTACCTGGAGGGCCGGCGGGAGGATGGCTTGGCCGAGCTCCGTCGCATCGACGACATCCGCGGCAAGCTCCGCATCCCTGACGGGGAGTGGACCTTCAAGGAAGCCGAAGTCTACTCGCTCCTGGGCGACGCGGACCGGGCCGTGGACTGCGCCACCCGGGCCTTCGTCCAGGGCTTCAGCTGCGCCCGCTGGTACGAGGCCTCCCCGTTCCTCGACCGCATGCGCACCCACCCGCGCTGGCCCACGCTGCGGCGGAACATCCAGGAGCGCCAGGCAGTGCTGGAGGGCAGCTTCCCGCCGTCCGCCTTCGGGCCGTGAATTAGGACTTGGGCGGAACCCCTTTCCGCGATACACTTTCCTGCTCAGGGAGTGCCCATGCTTTCGATCCGTCTTGCTCGCAATGGTGCCAAGAAGCGCCCGTTCTACCACATCGTCGTCTCCGAGAACGACCGCATCCCCACTGGCCGCGCCGTGGAAGTGCTGGGCTTCGTGAACCCCATCGCCGGTTCCGGCGAAGAGGTCCGCATCGATGCCGAGAAGGCCAAGTCCTGGATCCAGAAGGGCGCCCAGCCCTCCAAGACCGTCCTCGATCTGTTCAAGAAGAACCAGATCATCTAGCCCGATTCAGATCCATGAAAGCCGGGCCGAGGTCCGGCTTTCTTTGTTCCATGCGGAGCGACCATGAACCTCGAAGCCTTCCTGCGTGATGTGCTGACTCCCCTGCTGGACCATCCGGAGGCCCTCCGGGTCGAGGTCGCGGGCGATGGCCGCAAGCGCGACGTGCTGGTCTTCGCAGATCCCAAGGACCGGGGCCGCATCATCGGCAAGCACGGGCGCATGATCTCGGCGCTGCGCACCCTCTGCAAGACCGCCGGAGAGAAGGTAGGCCTGGTGGTGAACCTCGAACTGGACGACCAGGACGAGGCGTAGCGCCATGCTGCTGGCAGGTCATCTCGCCAAGATCCAGGGGCTCAAGGGCGAGTTCCTCTTCCATGCCGTCATGGACGAGCCGGAAA
The DNA here is from genome assembly GCA_023701165.1 of Geothrix sp. Taxonomy (GTDB): domain Bacteria; phylum Acidobacteriota; class Holophagae; order Holophagales; family Holophagaceae; genus Geothrix. The sequence goes on from JAMPXL010000020.1 coordinate 3,613, forward strand.
AACTGGACGGCATGCAGGGCCTGGTGCTGGCTCCGCCCCAGCAGGACCTCGAGCATGGCGAGGCCGCCCCACCCGCCCGCCCGGTCGCCTTGCGCGCCTTCCGCTGGCACCAGGATCGCCCCTGCCTCGCCTTCGCGGATGTGCCCGACCGCACCGCCGCAGAACCGCTCAAGGGCTGGGCCCTGTGGATGCCCGAAGCCGCCGCCGACCTGCCGGAAGGCGAGAGCTTCCGCCACCAGTGGATCGGCTGTGAAGTCTTCATCGCCGGCCGCAAGGTGGGCGAGGTGCTGCGACTGGACCCCGGGCCCGCGGGCTACGACATGGTGGTGATGCGGGATCTGCGCCCCGGGCGCACCGGCCAGCGCGACATCCCCTACATCAAGGCCTGGTGGACCCTGGACCTGCCGAACCGCCGCCTGGACCTGGATCCCCCCGAAGGCCTGCTGGACGTGAACCTGGCGGGGGACTGACAATCGGAGGCATGTCCTCCCCCTTCGAACGCCTGAAACAGACCTTCGGCATGCGCCTGTTCGGGTGGCTGAAGATCCCCCTCCTGGCCTCGGTGCGGCCCAGTGTCGTCGAGCTGACGGAGGCCCGCTGCGTGGTGCGGATCCCCCTCCGCCGGTGGACGAAAAACCATCTCGGCTCCATGTACTTCGGCGCCCTGGCCATCGGCGCGGACTGCGCCGGGGGCCTGCTGGCCATGGACCAGATCAAGCGCTCGGGGAGGCCCGTGTCTCTCGTGTTCAAGGCCTTCCAGGCCACCTTCCTCAAGCGCCCGGAATCCGACGTCTACTTCATCTGCGAGGAAGGCGGGGCCATCCGGGACCAGGTGCGGCGGGCCCTGGCGTCCGAAGACCGCATCACGGAGCCCATGCGCGTCCAGGCCGCCGTGAAGCTGCCGGACGGCACCTTCGAGCCCGTGGCGGAGTTCATCCTGGAGCTGAGCCTGAAGCTCCGTTCCTAGGCCGCCCGCAGCTGCAGCACGAACTTCTCGATGCCCGCCAGCAGCATCTCGATGGCGATGGCCGTGAGCACCAGGCCCATGAGCCGCTCGAAGGCCATGGTGACCTGCTCGCCCAGGAAATCCGCGATCTTCTCCGCGAAACCCAGCACCACCGCCGAGATGAGCATGGCCACGGACAGGGCGCCCAGCCACTCCCACAGGCGGTGCGGCTCCCGGCTCACCAGCAGCAGCACCGTGGCGATGGCCGAGGGTCCGGCGATGAAGGGGATGGCCAGGGGCACCAGGAAAGGCTCGCCATGGATGGGATGGCCCACCCGGCCCTCCGCGTGGGGGAAGACCATCTTCAGCGCGATGAGGAAGAGGATCACGCCGCCCGCGATGCCCAGCGAGGTGTCCGTGAGGTGCATGAGCCGCAGCACCCGCTGCCCGAAGAACGCGAAGAAGAGCAGGATGACGAAGGCGAACAGCACTTCCCGGATGATGATCCGCTGGCGCCGGGCCGGATCCACCTGGCGCAGCAGCCCGACGAAGAGCGGGATGTTGCCCAGGGGATCCGTCACCAGCACCAGCAGGACGATCGCGGAGACGAACGAGGACGAGTCCATGCAGGGCTACTTCAGCTCGATCTCGAAGGGCAGCCTGGCGTAGACGCCCCGGGGATCGTTCAGCGAGGTCAGCACGTCCAGCTGGCGGAGGAGCCCGCCCGCCAGCGCGTCCACCGGGCCGGGCTTGGCCAGCTTCCGGGGCTTGCTGCCCAGGTTCTTCAGGATCTCCTTCAGGGCGTCGGGCTCCTGCTCGGGCCCCACCACCTGGTAGTCATCGCCCGCCTTGATCCGCTCCGCCGCGTGCTTCACCGCCGCCCCGAGGCCGCCGAGCTCGTCCACCAGGCCCAGCTTCACGGCCTCCTGGCCCGACCAGACGCGGCCCTGGGCGATCTCCTTGACGGCCTCCGGCTTCATCTTCCGGCTGTCGGCCACCTTGGCCACGAACTGTTCGTAGATGCGGTCCACCAGGCCCTGGATGCGCGCCAGTTCCAGATCGTTCTTGGGGCGCGTCAGGGTCACGGGATTGGCCAGCCGGGCGGTCTGCACGCTGTCCCAGGTGATGCCGTGGCCATTGGCCAGCTTCTTCACGTTGGGCAGCAGGCCGAAGACGCCGATGGACCCCGTGATGGTGCTGGGCTCGGCGAAGATGCGGTCGCCATAGGTGCTGATCCAGTAGCCGCCGGAGGCTGCCAGATGGCCCATGGAGACCACCACCGGCTTCACCTTCTTCGTGAGGATGACCTCGCGCTGGATGAGCTCCGAAGCCGACGCGCTGCCGCCGGGGCTGTTCACCCGGAGGACCACGGCCTTGATGCGGTCGTCCAGGCGCAGGCGGCGCAGCTCGCGGCTGAGGCGCTCGCCGCCCACCTGGCTGGACTTGCCCTCGCCATCCACGATCTCGCCTTCCGCCACCACCACGGCGATGCGGGCCTTGCCCGTCTTCGCCTCGCCGGGGATACCGGCGTAGGTGGCCAGGGTGATCTGCGGGAAGTCCTTGTCCTTCGCCTGCTTGCCCGCCAGCTTCTTCAGCTCGTCGAGCACCTCGTCGTAGGGCGCGACGCGGTCCACCAGGCCCAGGGCCCTGGCCTCCTCCGCCTCCACCAGCCCCTTGTCATCGGCGATGGCCTGCAGATCCGCCGGGGCCTTCTTCCGGTCCTTCGCCACCGTGTCCTTCCACTCGGACCAGATGTCGTTCAGCAGCTTCTGGATCTGCTCGCGGTTGGGCTCGCTCATGCGGTCGGTGATGAAGGGCTCCACGGCGCTCTTGTACTTGCCGACGCGCGTGACCTGCACTTCCACGCCGTACTTCTTGAAGGCCTCGCCGAAGAACATGGGCTCGCTGGCCAGACCGTTCACCTCCATCTCGCCGAAGGGGTTGATGTACACGGTGGTGGCGCCAGCGGCCAGGTAGTAGTCCCGCTTGCTCCAGCCCAGGTTGTAGGCCAGCACAGGCTTCTTCGCCTTGAAGCGCTGGATGGCCTCGCGCAGTTCGCGCAGCTGGGCGGGCCCGGCGTTCTGCAGGCTGCCCGTGAGGAACAACGCGGTGATGCGGCTGTCGGCGGCGGCCCGGTCCAGGGCCTCAATGGCCACGGGGAGGGACTGGCTCCGGGCTGCGCCACCCGCCAGCGCATCGCTGAGGGCCTCGCTGGGCTCGGGATCCCGCTCCCCGTCGGACAGGCTGGTGTCCAGATCAAAGACCAGCACCGCCTTGCCCGGCACCGTGGGCTTGCCCGAGGAGCCGATGGCCGCCAGCATCCCGAAGAACAGGACGAAGGCCAGCCCGCCGGCCACCATCAGGGCCAGCAGGGTGGCGAAGAAGCTCTTGAAGAAGGACTTCATGGTGGCTCCGGAATGACTGTCCAGGATCGCATACCTCTGAGGCTAGGAACGCAGCCGGGCCGCCAGCGACAGGAAGCCGTCGAGGATCTTCGGCACGGCCGAGGCGGTGCGGGCGTCCGTGGGCGCCCCGTGGGCATCGAGCTGCTGGTCCGCGTGGGGCACCGTGAGCGCCTCCGGCAGGGCCAGGGCCCCCATGTTTGCCAGGGTGGCCCGCCAGGCCACGAGCCCCCGGGCGCCGCCGAAGGCGCCGGGACTCGCGGCGCATAGCAGCACCGGCAGGCCGGGCCAGGGGCTGGGCTTCAGGGTGCTCAGCCAGTCCACCGCGTTCTTGAGGTGGCCCGGAATGCCCGCGTTGTACTCCGGCGATACGATCACCAGGCCCTGGGCCGCGAGGAGGGCCCCGTGGAGGGCCAGGATCTCCGCCGAAGCCGCCAGGCCGTCCTCGTAGAGCGGCAGGCGCAGGGACTCGCCCGCAAAGACCGACACCCCGTGGTCCCGGGCTTCCAGCTGGCCCGCCAGGTGGCGCAGCAGATGGGCATTCAGGGATCCAGGGCGAAGGCTTCCGCCCAGCAAGGCCACGCGCATCGCTCCTCCTCATGTCTGAGGAAAGTGTGACCTGGATCAATCTCGACTTGATTGGTAAACTTTTCTCTCCTGAGGAGGATCCCGTGTCGAACTACCCCGAGCCCATGGTTGCCCCGATGCGCGAAGAACTGACCCAGGTGGGTTTCCAGCAGCTCCTCACGCCGGCCCAGGTGGATGCGGCCCTCCAGCGGCCCGGCACCACCCTGCTGGTGGTGAACAGTGTCTGTGGCTGCGCCGCGGCAGGGGCCCGGCCCGGCGTCGCCGAGGCCCTGCGCGCTCAGGGCCTGCGCTTCGACCACCTGGTGACGGTCTTCGCCGGCATGGAGAAGGAGGCCACCGCCCAGGCCCGGGAGTACTTCGAGGGCGCCATGCCCACCAGCCCGCAGGCGGCCATCCTCAAGGACGGACAGCTGGTCCACCTCATGCAGCGCCAGGATTTCCTCGGCCACAGCCCCGAGGAGATCGCCGCCACCCTGACCGCCGCCTACCGGCAGACCGTCGCCGCCAGCTGATCCGTTCCAGTAGGCTGGACATCGGAGAACCCGATGCCCAAGCCCCTGTCCCACTTCAGGATCGTGGATCTGTCCTGCGTGCTGGCGGGTCCCTTCTCTACCCAGCTGCTGGCGGACTTCGGGGCCGAAGTCCAGAAGCTCGAGCCCCCCGAGGGCGACCCCACCCGCGGCTGGGGGCCCCCCTTCGAGGTCGGCGATGCCGGCGAAAGCGCCTACTTCCGCTGCGCCAACCGGGGCAAGCGCAGCCGCCCCATCGACCTCCACACGGAGGAAGGCCGGGCGGACCTCTTCGATCTGCTGAAGGACGCCGATGTGCTGGTGGAGAACTTCCGCGCCGATTCCGCCGACCGGCTGGGCCTGGGCTGGAAGCGGCTGCACGCGAAGTTCCCGAAACTCATCCTGGCCTCCATCCGCGGCTTCGCCTCGGACGTCACCGCCTCCCGGCGGGCGGGCTACGACTTCATCATCCAGGCCGAAAGCGGCTGGATGGCCATCACCGGCGAGCCCGAGGGCCGGCCCATGAAGGTGGGTGTGGCCCTGGTGGACGTGCTGGCGGGCCTCTACTGCGCCAACGGCATCCAGGCGGCCCTGCTGCACCGCGAGCGCACCGGCGAGGCCATCCACATCGAGGTGCCCCTCATGGAGGCGGCCCTGGCGGGTCTGGTGAACGTGGCCGCGGGCTCCCTCATGACCGGCAAGCCTCCCCAGCGATGGGGCAACGCCCATCCCCAGATCGTGCCCTACCAGTCCTTCCGGTGCAGCGACGGCGACGTCGCCATCGGCGTGGGCAGCGACCGCCAGTTCGAGGTGCTGGCCATGTGGCTGGGCCTGGATCTCGAGGCCCGTCCCGAATGGCGGAAGAACCGTGGCCGCGTGAAGGACCGGGTGGAGCTGGTCGCCCTCATCGAAGCCCGCACCCTCGCCAGCACCGTGGCCGATGTGCTGGCCTTCTGCGAATCCAACGCCATCCCCGCCAGCCCCGTGCGCAGCGTGGACGACGTGCTGTTCCGCCATGGCGGCGGACTCCACAACCTGCTCCAGCCGCTCTTCGAGGCCGAAACCAACACCATGGTCCCCACCCTCGCCTCGCCGGTGCTGCTCAACGGCGAGCGGGCCTGCGCCGCCCTCCCTCCGCCCCGCTGGAGGTCCTGATGCCCAGCCACCGGCGCATGCCGCGCCTCGTGCCCCTGGGCGCGCGCCTCCCGGATCAGAAGGCCCTGGCACGCCTTGCCCGCGCCTGGGCTTTCGTCGTGGGCCCCGCCCTGGCCGACCGCACCCGCCCCCTGCGCGTGGAGCGGGATGTCCTCGTCATGGGCTGCTGGGAGCTGGCCCGCATCGCCACCCTGCGCGAAGCCGCCGC
>JAMPXL010000021.1 GCA_023701165.1 Geothrix sp.
GCGCCCAGGGGACATTGGCGGGGCCTTTCCGGACCCCCCATGCCCCGCGTCGCGTTCACCCGCAACCTCCAGCGCCATGTGGCGTGCCCCCCCTGCACGGTGGCGGGCGCCACGGTGAAGGAAGGCCTGGACGCGGCCTTCGCCCTCTATCCGAAGCTCCGGGGCTACGTGCTGGATGAGCACGGCGCCCTGCGTTTCCACATGGCGGTCTACGTGGACGGCGTCCCCATCGCGGACCGCCGCGCCCTCGGCGACCCCGTGGCCGAGGGCGCCGAGATCTTCGTCATGCAGGCCCTTTCCGGAGGTTGAGATGGACCAGCTGCTCGTATCCACCCGCAAGGGGCTCTTCTCGGCCAAGCGGACAACTCGAGGCGTATGGGATCTGGAAGGCGTGCACTTCCTGGGCGACAACGTCTCCCTGGCCATGCAGGACCCCCGCGATGGCGCCTGGTACGCGGCCCTGGACCACGGCCACTTCGGCGCCAAGCTGCATCGCTCCCGGGACCGCGGCGCCACCTGGGAGGAGATCGGTGTCCCGGCCTATCCCGCGCCGCCGGAGGGCCATGTCGAGAAGGACTTCCTGGGCCGCGAGATCCCCTGGCGCCTCCTGCGCTTCTGGTGCCTGACGCCGGGACTGGCCTCCCAGCCGGGTCTGCTCTGGGCGGGCACCATCCCCGGCGGCCTTTTCTGGAGCGAAGACAGAGGCGCCACCTGGAACCTGGTGGAATCGCTCTGGCATCACCCCGACCGCCGGAAGTGGATGGGGGGCGGGGCGGACGCGCCGGGGATCCACTCCATCTGCGTGGATCCCCGGGACGGCAACCGCGTGGTGGTGGCCGTCTCCAGCGGCGGCGTGTGGCACACCCGGGACTGCGGGAAGACCTGGATCGCCCACACCCAGGGCATGCGCGCGGACTACGCGCCGCCGGAGCTGGTGGAGGCCCCGGAATCCCAGGATCCCCACCGCATGGTGCAGTGCCCCGCGGCGCCCCACGTCTGGTGGATCCAGCACCACAACGGCATCTTCCGCAGCACGGACGACGCCATGACCTGGACCGAGATCACGGACGTGCAGCCCTCGGTCTTCGGTTTCCCCGTGGTGGTGCATCCGAAGGACCCGGACACGGCCTGGTTCGTGCCCGCCATCAAGGACGAGCGCCGCATCCCCGCCGAAGGCCGCGTGGTGGTGAACCGCACCCGCGACGGCGGCCGCACCTTCGAAACCCTGCATCGCGGCCTGCCCCAGGCCTGGGCCTACGACCTGGTCTACCGCCATGCCCTGGACCTCGACGCCGGCGGCGAGCGCCTGGCCTTCGGCTCCACCACGGGCTCCGTGTGGGTCAGCGAGAATGCGGGTGACGACTGGATCACCCTGGCGGAGCACCTGCCGCCCGTGCATGCCGTGCTCTTCGTCTAGGTCCCGAGCACATGTAGGATCAGCTCCGGGTAGGACCGGAGGAAGGCCCCGCGCCGATCCGCTCCGATCACGGCCAGGAAACAGCCCTCCGCTGCCGTGGCCGTGGACGTGTGGGGGCGGTTCCGCAGGAAAGCCTCCAGGCCCAGAAAGCCGCCGGGCAGATCCTCGGCGCGCAGCACCTTCGATCCATCCGGCCCGTCGAACCGCACGGCGCCCATGGCCAGCTGGAACACCGCATCCGCAGGCGTTCCCGCCGCGAAGATGACCTCGCCCGCCTGGGCCATGCGGCGCTCCGGGGCCAGGTGGAAGCGGGCGCGGAGGTCCCGCAGTTCCTCGTTGGCCTCCTTCAGCCGCGCCGTGAACTGGCGGCACAGGATGCGGGTGAGGCCGGGGAAGCCCGCCATGATGGCGTCCAGGTGGGCGGGCCTCAGGTGCAGGGCCTGGCAGGCCCCCACCGCCCGCACCGTGGCCGTGCGGCGCAGGGCACCGAAATAGGCCATCTCGCCGATGATGGCGGGCGAGGCCGCGCTGCACTCGATCTGGGCCAGGGGCCGCGCCGTGCCGTCCGGCAGGGCCTTCTCCACCACGAGGCTGCCCTTGCGGACGATGTAGAGGTCCTGGGAGTCCTCGCCCTCGGTCACCAGGCTTTCCCCATCCCGGAAGCGCAGGGGCGCGATGTCCGGGCAGGCCGCCAGCAGCGGGCCCAGCTCGGGATCAGCGGCCAGGTCCAGGGAGGCGGGATCGAGGAGGTCGGGCATGGGGCTTCCGTGGACAGGGAGAACGATTCGTCCACAGATTCACACAGATGGACACAGATGAAAAATCAGTCCGGAATGTCCGCCTCGACGAGCTGCGCGAGCAGCGTGAGCGATTCCTGCCAGCCGAGGTGGCAGGCCTCGGGAGGGATGATGGCGGGGATCCCCTCCTGCACGATGTCCAGCTCGGTTCCGCAGGAGACCTGCTTCAGGGAAACGGTCGTCTGCATCTCCCCCGGCAGGTTGGGATCGTCGAAGGTGTCTGTGTGCCGGATGCGCTCATGGGGCACCAGCTCCAGATAGGCGCCGCCGAAGGCGTGGCTGTGGCCTGTGCTGAAATTGGTGAACGACATCCGGTAGGTGCCACCGACCTTGGCCTCCAGGTGATGGACCCTGCCCGTGAAGCCGTGCGGGGGGAGCCATTTGGCCATCGCATCGGCATCGAGGAAGGCCCGGTAGACCCGCTCGGGCGTCGCACGGACCACGCGGTGGAGGCGGATGGTGTGGGTGGTCATGGGCTTCTCCCTTCAAAGGATGGGTGGGGCGGATGGCGATCCGGGGCAGCAGGATCAAGCCGGTGCGATTGTCGGGACACCTAATGGAAGAGACTAGGCAGACCGGGCCAGGGATCAACAGGGATTTACCCGGATGAAAAACAGGGGGCGGGATCACTCCCGCCCCCTGGATCGCCTGCCCATGTTTACTGAGCGCTCAGTGGCTGGCGTTCCTTCAGCTGCACCCCGTCGTCGCTCCGCAGGTCTGGCACTTCATGCAGGCGCCATTGCGGACGAGGGTGAGGTGGCCGCATTCGGGGCAGGGGTCGCCGGTGTAGCCCTTTTCGCGGGCGACCTGCGCGGCGCTGACGGCGCTGCGGGCGCCCACGGCGACGGGCTGGAGGGCGGGCTGCACCGGGGCCGGGGCGGAAGGGGCACCCACGGCTTCGGGGGCGCCGGCCTCGGGGAAGGGCAGGGGCGTGCCCGTGGGCAGGCTGGGCAGGTTGGCGGCGAGGCCGGGGGCCTGGCTGCCGGGGCGCAGGCCCGTGGCGCTGTTCATGAGCTGCTCGGGTTCCACGTGGGCCAGGTCGTAGCGGCCCAGATAGCTGATGGCCAGTTCGCGGAACACGAAGTCGATGAGGCTGGTGCTCAGCTTGATGGTGTCGCTGCCGGCCACCATGCCGCCGGGCTCGAAGCGGGTGAAGAGGAAGGCGTCGCAGAACTCTTCGAGCGGCACGCCGTGCTGCAGGCCCATGCTCACGGCGATGGCGAAGCAGTTGAGCACGGCGCGGAAGGCGGCCCCCTCCTTGTGGATGTCGAGGAAGATCTCGCCGAGGCTGCCGTCCTCGTATTCGCCGGTGCGGAGGTAGAGCTTGGTGCCGCCGATGGTGGCCGCCTGGGTGTAGCCGCCCCGGCGGTTCGGCAGGCGGCGGCGGTAGGTGCGCACCAGCTGCTGGGTGAGGGCCTGGGCCAGCGCGGGGGTCTTCTCCGCGGCGGTGGCGGATTCGTCCAGCAGGGCTTCGGCGCCCACCAGGCTGTCCAGGCTGGTGGCCATGGCCTGGCTCATCTTCGAGCCGTCGCGGTAGAGGGCCACGGCCTTGAGCATGAGCTGCCAGCTGGCCTCGTAGATCTTCCCGATCTCGGCCACGGTGGCCTCGGCGGGCAGGTTGATGGTCTTGCTGATGGCGCCGCTGAGGAAGGGCTGGGCGGCGCCCATCATGCGCAGGTGGCCCATGGGGGCGATGTAGCGCTTGCCCGTGCGGCCGCAGCGGTTGGCGCAATCGAAGATGGGCAGGTGCTCGTCCTTGAGGTGGGGGGCGCCCTCCACGGTCATGGTGCCGCTCAGCGCCAGGAGGAAGCGCTCCACCTGCTCGGCGCTGAAGTCCTTTTTCAGCCGCTCGACGTCGATGGCGTAGGCGGGATCGAAGGCCGTGGGGAGCTTCTGCTCCACGGAGGCGATCTCCTCCTCGGCCCAGGCCGCGCCCTTCAGCATGGTGCGGGTGATGCCCGGGGTCTCATCGGTGATCTGCTGCCACCCCACCACGTGGCGTTCGATCTCGTGGATCTGCGCAGGGGCGTAGCCGAGCCGCGCCAGGGCCTCGGGGATGGCGCCGTTCACCAGCTTGAAGTAGCCGCCGCCCGCCAGCTTCTTGAACTTCACCAGGGCGAAGTCGGGCTCGACGCCGGTGGTGTCGCAGTCCATGAGCAGGCCGATGGTGCCCGTGGGCGCCAGCACCGTCACCTGGGCGTTGCGGTAGCCCCACTGCTCGCCGTAGGTGAGGGCCGTGTCCCAGCTTTCCCGGGCGGCGTCCACGATGCGTTTGGGCACCCCGGCGCCGGTGAGGCCCTGGGGGCGGATGGACAGCTGCTCGTACTCGGAGGCGGGGGCGTTGTAGGCGGCGCGGCGGTGGTTGCGGACGACGCGCAGCATGTGGTCCGCGTTCTTCGCGTAGCCGGGGAAGGGGCCCAGCTCGCGGGACATCTCGGCGCTGGCGGCATAGGCGTCGCCCGTGAGGATGGCCGTGAGGGTGGCGCACCACTGGGTGCCCTCGGCGCTGTCATAGGGGATGCCCATGCGCATGAGCATGGCGCCCAGGTTCGCGTAGCCCAGGCCCAGGGTGCGGAAGTCGTAGCTGAGCTGGGCGATGTTCTCGCTGGGGAACTGGGCCATGAGCACGCTGATTTCCAGCACCACGGTCCAGAGGCGGATGGCGTGGCGGTAGCCCGCCAGGTCGAAGCCGCCGTCGCCGGTGAGGAAGGTGCACAGGTTCAGGGAGGCCAGGTTGCAGGCGGTGTCGTCCAGGAACATGTACTCGGAGCAGGGGTTGCTCGCGTTGATGGGGCCGTCGGCAGGGCAGGTGTGCCAGTCGTTGATGGTGGTGTTGAACTGGATGCCGGGGTCGGCGCAGGCCCAGGCGGCGCCGTTCACCTTGCCCCAGAGGTCCTTGGCGCGCAGCTTCCGGCTGGTCTTGCCGTCGATGCGGCGCTTCAGCTCCCAGTCGCCGTCGACTTCCAGGGCGCGCATGAAGGCGTCGGGCACGCGGACGGAGTTGTTGGAGTTCATGCCGCTCACGGTGGCGTAGGCCTCGCCGTCCCAGGACGTGTCATAGCCCGCGAGGTCGCGCTCGAAATCGCCCTCGACCAGGCGGCCCAGGCACTGGGTGAGGAAGGCGGCGGGGGCGCCCTCGCGCTTGGCCCGGGCCAGGGCCTTGCGCAGCGCCTCGTTGGTGGCGGGGTCGGCGTCCTTGGTGGTGGAACCCTCCACGGACAGGCAGATGGCGTCCCAGTGGCGGCGCAGGACAGCGCTCCCGGCGGCCAGCATGGCCACCTTGCGCTCCTCGGTCACCTTCCAGTCGATGAAGGCCTCGATGTCGGGGTGGTCCAGGTCGAGGCAGACCATCTTGGCGGCGCGGCGGGTGGTGCCGCCGCTCTTGATGGCGCCGGCGGCGCGGTCGCCCACGGCCAGGAAGCTCATGAGGCCCGAGCTGCGGCCACCGCCGGAGAGGGGCTCCTCGGAACCGCGCACTTTGGAGAAGTTGGTGCCCGTGCCCGACCCGTACTTGAAGATGCGGGCCTCGCGGGTCCACAGGTCCATGATGCCGCCCTCGTTCACGAGGTCGTCGGCCACGCTCTGGATGAAGCAGGCATGGGGCTGCGGGCGCTCATAGGCCGAGGTGGACTTCGTCATCGCGCCGGTCTTGGGATCCACGTAGCTGTGGCCCTGGGCCGGCCCCGAGATGCCGTAGGCGTAGTGCAGGCCCGTGTTGAACCACTGCGGCGAGTTGGGCGCGCACATCTGGCCCGCGAGCATGTAGGTCAGCTCGTCGTAGAAGGCCTGGGCGTCCTCCGCCGAATCGAAGTAGCCGTGGGTCTCGCCCCAGTGCCGCCAGCAGCCCGCCAGGCGGTGGAACACCTGCCGCGCGTCCTTCTCGCCGCCGTTCTGGGCATCGATGCCCTTCCGGCGGAAGTACTTCTGGGCCAGGATGTCCACGGCCACCTGGGACCAGGACTCCGGCACCATCACGTCCTTGGCCTCGAAGACGATGCTGCCGTCGAGCTTGGAGATCCGGCTCGTCCGGGGGACGAAACGGAAACCGTCCAGGGGGTCGTGACCTGCCTTGGTGAAGTGGCGGGCGATCTTCATGGGTGGGATCCTGGGCGAGGGGGTGGTGAAGGATGTCGGAACAGGCAGGGCCACACCCGGAAGGCGCACGAAACTGTCCCCTGGAAGAAGGGGGTTTGGTGGGATACCTCTAGGGGTTGTGCCGGGAGAAAAGGATGGCCCCAACATGTAGGGGTGTCAAGGGGCGTCCACCGGATTTTTCCATCGATTAAAAAAGTCCATCACATTCCTGGATTTGAGTCCTGGTGCCCTTCGGCGGAGGGTCCTTTCCCTGGCGCGAAACCCCCTGTGGAGGCTACCCTGATGCCAAGCCGGGCCCCATGCATCGGGGTGCGACGAACCGGGTCAGATCGGAAGAAGCAGCCCTAAGTCGTTCCCCCGAGTGCCGTGGTCAGCCCGGCCCCGTTTGGGGCCCGGCCGACCATCGCGTGCCGGCGCCGTAGGCTTGGCTTGCGAATCGGCAAGGGGCATGCGCTCGCAGGCGCCCCTTGCGGTCCTGGCCGGGTGATGGCCATCACACCTGCATCACGGGCTGCTTTTGGCGGGTTGACCTGATGAGGGATTCTTTTAGGATTAATAATATTGAGACTCTATCTCAATAAATTGGAGCTGACATGCGATCCATCCTTCCCCTCGCCCTGCTTCCGGTGATGCTCGTCGCCGCGGAACCCTCCAAGCCCTGTGTCATCCGGGGCCGGGTCCTGGACTCCCACCGGAAACCGGTGGCGGGGGCCCGGGTGCGGATCGACGGCGCAGCCTCGACCCAGGCCACCACCGGCGCCGATGGCCGCTTCCAGGTGGCTGGTCTGGGGGCAGGGACCTACCGGATCGCCGCCGAGGCGTCCGGCATCGGCGCGGCCACACAGCAGGTGCTGCTCTCGGCCGCGCACCCGGAGGTGGAGGTGTCCCTCCAGGTGGCGCCCCAGGGACTGGAGGTGACGGTCACGGCCACCCGCGGTGAGGCGACCATCGCCACCATTCCGGCGGCCCTGACGGTGATGGAGTCGGAGCAGATCGTCCGGGAGGCGGCGGCCTCCAAGAGCGTGGCGGACCTGCTGGGCAAGAGCATCCCCGGCCTGGGCTTCTCCAGCCAGAACTTCAGCCTGGTGGGCCAGAGCCTCCGGGGCCGCGACCTGTCGGTGCTCATCGACGGGGTGCCCCAGAGCACCACGCGGAACGTGAGCCGCGACCTGATGACCGTGGATGTCTCGGCCCTGGAGCGCGTGGAGGTGCTGCGCGGACCCACGGCTCTCTACGGCGACGGCGCCACGGGTGGCGTGGTGAACCTCATCACCAAGGGCCCCGAGCAGGAGGGCCTGGTCCTCACCTCCGGGCTGTCGGCCAACGCCTCCCTGGCGCATCCGGACGGAAGTTTGGGAATGAAGCTGACCCAGGGGCTCAGCTGGCGGAAGGGCGCGTGGTCCGCGGTGGGCCATGCGAGCTTCGAGCGGACCGGTGGCTTCTTCGATGCGGACGGGGATCGCATCGCTCCGGATCCCAACCAGCAGGGCGGGCTCGCGGACACGAAGTCCACCCAGGTCTTCGCCAAGGTGGGCTGGGAGCCTGACGCGGACCAGCGCCTCCAGCTGTCCGGCAGCCGCTTCGAGGCTGAACAGCACACGGACTACATCTCCGATCCAGCCGTGAACAAGCTGGCCTACCGGACCAAGAGCCGCACCGTGGGTGGCTTCTCGTCCTCGGTGCCCGAGGGGGCCCTGAACACGCTGGCGAACCTCGACTACAGCCATCGGGCCCTCCTCGGCGGCACCCTCCACGCCCAGGCCTACTACCGCGACTACACCACAGTCTTCATCCCCTTCGACCGCCGGGGCTCCAAGGGTGGCGGCCAGCAGGTGAGCCAGTCCTTCATCCTCTCGGACAAGGCCGGCGGCCGGCTGGACTACCAGCGTGCCCTGGTGGGCGAGGACACCCTGGTGCTGCTCGCGGGCTTCGATTACGCCCGGGAGAAGACCTCCCAGCCGGTGAACATCATGGACCGCGCTGTCTACGACCAGAGCGGCGGCCGGACCTTCACCATCACCGGCACCCGGAGCTGGACGCCCCCCATGCTGCAGAAGAGCGCGGGCTTCTTCGCCCAGCTGGAGTGGCGCGCCACGGACCGCCTGACCCTGCGGGGCGGCCTGAGGTCGGAGGCCGTCAGCCTGGATGTGAAGGACTTCGTGACGCTCGACAACGCCTATGACAAGACCGGCAGCCCCGTAGCCTCCCCGGCGGTGACGACGGGCGGGAAGCTGGCCTACGACACCACCCTGAAAAACCTGGGCGTGGTGTTCATGGCCACCCCCCAGACCCAGGTCTTCCTCAACTACTCGGAAGGCTTCTCCCTGGCGGACGTGGGCCGCGTGCTGAGGGCCGCCCCGGCGGGCTTCACCGTGGCGCAGCTGAATCCCGGCGCCCAGACCGTGAAGAGCCTCGAGGCCGGATGGCGCGGCTACTGGGAACGGGTGCAGGCCTCGGTCTCCGTCTTCGGGAACCGCTCGGACCTGGGCACCACCTTCGACAAGGACCTGAACCTGGTCCGCTCCCCGGAGCGCATCTACGGCATGGAGGCCACGGTGGACGGCCGGGTCGGGCAGGCCTGGAAGGCCGGGGGCACCCTCTCCTGGTACGAGGGGCAGAACGATCCCAAGCAGGATGGGAACTGGGCCTACCTCAGCGCCGAGCGCATCCAGCCCCTGAAGGCCACGGCCTACCTGGAGCACGAGACCGCGGGGCGCTGGACGAACCGCGTGCAGGTCCTCCACTCGGGCACCCGGGACCGCTTCAACAACGCCCTGGGCTACGGCCTGGGCCGGGCCTCCACCTTCACCACCCTCGACTTCGACAGCCGGCGTCCGCTGGGCCCCGGAACCGTGTTCCTGAGCGTCCAGAACCTCCTGAACCGCCTCTACTATCCCTACGCATCCATGCTCTACGCGGATACCGTCCGCAATTCCAGCCGCTCGGCGGCGGGTGGCGCGGTGCTCAGCATCGGCTACCAGGTCCGGTACTGAATGAAGGCGCGCCTCTGGAAACTCCACCGCTGGCTGGGCCTGCTGCTGGCCCTGCCGCTGGGCCTGGTGGTTCTCAGCGGCGCGCTCCTGGTGTTCGCGCCGGAAA
>JAMPXL010000022.1 GCA_023701165.1 Geothrix sp.
CGCGGATGGGCCCATCCCGGAGAAGGCGTCTCCCGCCTGGATCGACCAGGCCAGGGCTCCGCAGTAGCCGTTCCGGCGGGCCGTCTCCAGGATCTCGGCCTGGCTCCGGCGGGAGTTCCGGGTGGGGAACTCCCCCAGCAGCAGGGGCCGGTCCAAGTGGAGCTGGTCCACGGGGCGGTCCAGGGGCGAGGCTGCTTCGTGGCGGTCGTACCAGTGGATCTGGAAGACATCCAGGCCGAGGCCCCGCACCAGGGGGAGCCCGCGGGCCGTGCCGAGGCCCACGGTCACCGGGCGGTTTCCGTGTCGATGGGCCAGCTGGACCATCCGTCCGAGGCGCGACCGGAGGGTCCAGGGGGCGATACCGGCCTCCTCCCAGCCCATGCCGAAGGCGGCCCATTCCGGTTCGTTGAAGAGGTCCCAGGCGAGGAGGGCCGGATGGTTCCCGTAGCGGGTGAACAAGGGGGTCAGCACCCGGATTTCCAGGATCTCCCAGGCCTCTGGGTCCCGGAGCCAGCGGCTGCGCCCGCCCAGTTGCACGCCGTTGGCCCACTGTGCCGGTCCGCAGAGGAGGAAATCGAAGCACACGGGCAGGATCCGGATGCCGTGACGGGCCGCCAGATGGAAGGCCAGGTCCAGGTCGGGGAACACCCGATCGTCCAACCCCGTGGGCTGTCCCGCGGAGTCGGACAGGATCCCCGAACGCCCATCGGCGAACAGGAACCACCGGAGGCAGGTGATCCCGTCCCGCTCCATCGCGACGAAGGCCCTCTGGACGGCCTCGATCCTGCCCGGTGCCGAGATCCCTCCCTCGGGATGCCAGGCGTTGCCCCCGAAATCGTTGCCGCAGGAAAACCAGGGGAGGTTCGCCCCCTGCAGGAAGCCATCGCCCAGGGTCGCGGCGGGTCGCGGATCGGGTCGGGGCGCCCGAAACCTCTGGATCTGGATCCAGAGCCACCCGAGCACTCCCCAGATCCCCAGCACCAGGGCCCGGCGGACCTCCGCAGCGGCGGGGACGGGGGTTTGGGGAATGGCCACTCCTCCTGGAGGCGGTCCGGCGGGAATTCAGCTTCTGAAGGGGGCGGGGGGGGCCGCCTCCCAGCTTCCGCCCATGAGTGTGGTCCGCACGGGCACGCCGGGGGTCTTCACGCCGCGGTGCCCCATGCAGGTGTGGATGGCCACGAGCTGGACGCCCCAGGCGGCGGGGCGGAGGTGGGCCTGGAGGGCGTCGGCGATCTGCTGGGCCATGCGCTCCTGCACCTGCAGGCGCCAGGCATAGGCCTGCACCACGCGCACCAGCTTGCTGAGGCCCACGGTGCCGCCCGCCCCAGGCAGGTAGCCGATGGTGGCGTGGCCTTCGAAGGGGGCCAGGTGGTGTTCGCAGGTGCTCACGAAGGGGATGCGCTCCAGGATGACGGGCACGGGGGAAAGCTCCCCGGGCAGGGGCTTCAGCTCCGTGGCCAGGTCCACGCCATAGCCCGCCAGCCGCTCGGCCCAGAATTCCGCCACCCGCGCCGGGGTGTCCCTCAGCTCCGGGGCCGCCGGGTCCTGCCCGAAGCTGCGCAGCAGGGCGCGGACCGCGGCCTCGGCGGCCACAGGGTCCACACGGGCGTGGGACGGGAAGGGATCGGTCATGGTCCCGCCAGTCTACCCCGTGATCCCGGTGGTTCAGGCCAGCAGGTTCAGGCTCTGGCTCAGCAAGGCTTGCTGGCCGGCGGCGATGGCCAGCTGCTCGGCGGTCCGGGGATCCTGGCTCTGGTCGTAGGCGTAGCGGACCAGGGCCTGGGTGGCGCCCGGCGTCAGGGCCGCGGCGGACACGGGCAGGCTGTCCGCGGTGGGGAGCAGGCCGGAGGTGCCGCCCCCCAGGGAGGCGAGCATGGCCTGGATGGCCTCGGGGCCGTTTCCGGAAGCGGCGGAGGCGGAATAGGCCAGCGAGGTCAGAGCCTGGCTGTTGGATCCGCCCGCCAGGAGGGAGGCGGGGTCCAGCGATCCGGCGCTGGCCAGCAGGGCGCCGGTCTGGGCGGCCTGGGACTGGCCCGAGGCCAGGGCCTGGGTGAGGGCCTGGCTGGCACTGCCCGTCTGGGTCAGGGCCGTCTGGTAGGTGTAGGCGCTGAGGGCACCCACCGCGTTCACGTCCATGGTCCCTCCCTTCGCTAGGGCCTCATCGGTCGATTCGCCTGAAAGGATGAGGCGCCTCGACGTTCAAGCCTGGACATCCACCAGGTGGACTTCCCCCGCGGCCGGAAGGCCCAGGTAGCTGTGGAGGGCCCGCTGGGTGGGGGGCTGCGGGTGGGTGAAGGCCTCGGGTCCCGGCCCGCCGGCGTGGGGCTGGAGGTTCCCGGTGCGCAGCACCGCCGTGGCGTCCCGCACCAGGTCGGTCCCCGGGTTCAGGCGCTGGAGGGCCGGGGCGGCCTGGGCCGCGACACCCGCGCCGAAGCGGAGGGCCGTTTGCAGGGCGAATTCCAGGCTGGAAGCGTTGGCGAAGGCGTCCTGGACGATGGGGACCTCCGCGGGGACGGGGGCCGGAAGGGCGGGAGCCGCGGTGCTGGCCGTGGGGGTGCTGGCCGTGGCATTGAAGACCGCTGGAACCGGAGCGGTGGTGGCATCGGGGGTGGCCGTGGCCGACGCTGCGGGCTGGGGGGCGACCAGGGCCGCCAGCAACGAGGCGGTGGCCTCCTGGGCCAGTCCCAGACTGCCCGCGGCGGGTTCGATCACGGGGAAGGCGGTGGCGGACTGGAGGGTCCGCTGGAGGATGCCCCGGGCCAAGTCACCCACGGAAAGGGTTGGACCGGCAGGGTTTCCATCCTGGGCGGGTGCGGGCAGGGTCTGCAAAGGCCTCAGGGCGCTCACCGCACTCAGGGTGGCGGGACCGAGGGGACTGACCGAGAGGGCATCCATGGCCCTTCCAAACATAGGCCGTTTCCGGCGCAAGGTTTGGGATCGGCCGGGAAAGAACCCTGTGGGATCATGGGAGATTCGGGGGTCGGCGATGAGCGAGAAGGTCAGTTACGCGTCCAGCGGCGTGGATATCAACCGCCAGGACGAGGCCCTGAAGCGCATCAAGCCCCTGGTGAAGGCCACCAAGACCCCCGGCGTCCGCAGCGACATCGGCCTCTTCGGCGGCCTCTTCGACGCCCGGTTCCCCGAGGCCAAGCCCATCCTCGTCAGCAGCATGGATGGCGTGGGCACCAAGATGAAGGTGGCCCGGCGGGCCGGCATCTGGGACACGGTGGGCCAGGATCTGGTGAACCACTGCATCAACGACATCCTGGTGCAGGGCGCGCGGCCGCTGTTCTTCCTGGACTACATCGCGGCCCAGCAGCTGGAGCCCGGAGTCATCGAGCAGATCGTCAAGGGCATGGCCACGGCCTGCCAGAACTCGGGATCCGCCCTCATCGGCGGTGAGCTGGCGGAAATGCCCGGCGTCTACGCCGAGGGCGAGGTGGATGTGGCCGGCACCATCGTGGGCGTGGTCGATGAGGCCGATCTGCTGCCGCAGCTGGAGGCCATGGGCGAGGGGGACGTGCTCGTCGGCCTGCCCAGCTCGGGCCTGCATACCAATGGCTACTCCCTGGCCCGCAAGGTCTGCTTTGAGCTCGAGAAGCTCGGCGTGGACGACACCCTGCCCGGCACCTCGCAGACCGTGGCGCAGGCCCTCCTGGCCATCCACCGCAGCTACCTGGCGCCCGTCATGCCCCTGGTGAAGGCCCACAAACTAGTAGCCATGGCCCACATCACCGGCGGCGGCCTCACGGACAACATCCCCCGCGTGCTGCCCAAGACCCTGGACGCCGAGATCGACACCGCCAGCTGGCAGATCCCGGCTTTGTTCCAGTTCCTCATGGCCAAGGGCGGCCTGGGCCTCGACGATGCCCGCCAGGCCCTGAACCTGGGTGTGGGCATGGTGCTGGTGGTGAAGGCGGAGCTGGCGGGCGACGTGCTGGCCCACCTCCATGCGGACGAAGAGCCCGCCTGGGTGCTGGGGCGCCTGGTGAAGGGCACCGGAATCGTTCGCTACCGCTGATCTGCTATCGTCCCCGGATATGAACGGGGACATCCTCATCGTGGAAGACGAGGCGGCCATCGCCGACGTCATCGCCTATGCCCTGAAGACAGAAGGCTTCACTCCGCACCTCTGCGCCCTGGGCGAGGAGGCCCTCGCCCGCCTCCGCGCCGGGGCCTACAGCCTGGTGATCCTGGACGTGGGTCTCCAGGACCTGTCGGGCTTCGAGGTCTGCCGCCGCCTGCGGGCCTTCTCGGATGTGCCCGTGATCTTCCTCACGGCCCGCCGCGACGAGGTGGACCGGGTCCTGGGGCTGGAGATCGGCGGGGATGACTACGTGGCCAAGCCCTTCAGCCCGCGGGAGCTGGTGGCCCGGGTGCGGGTCATCCTGCGGAGGCTGTCGCCCCGTCCGGCCGATCCGCCCGCCGCGGCCTTCGAGCAGGATGCCCCGGCGCGGCGCATCCGCTTCCGGGGCCAGGTCCTGGACCTCACGCGGTACGAGTACCTGCTGCTGGCCACCCTGCTGTCCCAGCCCGAGCGCATCTTCACCCGCTCCCAGCTCATGGAGGAGGTCTGGAGCGGCGCCGAGGAAAGCGCGGACCGCACCGTGGACACCCACGTGAAGACCCTTCGCGCCAAGCTCCGGGCCATCGATCCCGAGGCCGATCCCATCCAGACCCACCGGGGCGTGGGTTACAGCCTGTCCGGGCGGTTCCCGTGCGCCTAGGGGTCCGCGTCCTGCTGGCCTTCTTCCTCATCGTGGCCCTGGCGGCCTACCTGCTGCTGAACACCTTCCTCCAGGAGGTGAAGCCCGGCGTGAAGCAGGGCCTGGAGGTGGCGCTGGTGGATACCGCGAACCTCCTGGCGGAGCTGGCGGCGGAGGATCTCCACCGGGGGACGCTGGCGGAGGGCCGGTTCGTGAAGGCCCTGGCCGCCTACCGGGAGCGGAATCCCCACGCGCGGATCTTCGGGGTGGAGAAGCGCCGCTCCGAATTCCGGGTCTACGTCACGGACGAGGAAGGCCGGCTGGTCTTCGATTCCGACGGGACGCCGCCGGGCACGGACTACTCGCGCTGGAACAACGTGCAGCGTACCCTGCAGGGCGCCTACGGGGCCCGCACCACCCGGACGGATCCCGCGGACGAGACCACCTCCACCATGCATGTGGCGGCGCCGGTGCTGCGCGAGGGCCGCCTCATCGGCACCCTCACGGTGGCCTCCCCCAGCGCCAGCGTGATCCCCTATGCCCAGGCCAGCCGCCGCAAGGTGCTGCGGGCGGGGCTCATCCTCCTGGGCGCCTGTCTCCTGGTGGGGGTGGGCATCTCCTGGAGCCTCACCCGGGCCATCGGGCGCCTGCGGGTCTATGCCCGGGAGGTGGCCGAAGGGCGGCGGGCCACCATGCCCCCGGTGGGCGGCGGCGAGCTGGCGGATCTGGGCGTGGCCCTGGAGACCATGCGCTCCAAGCTGGAGGACCGGGCCTACGTGGAGCGCTACCTCGCCACGCTGACGCACGAGATGAAGAGCCCCCTCGCCGCCATCCGGGGCGCCGCCGAGCTGCTGGACGAGGACATGCCGGAGGCGGACCGCCGCCGCTTCGCCGCCCACATCCGGGAACAGGAGGCGCGGCTGCGGCAGCTGCTGGACCGCATGCTGGACCAGGCCGCCCTCGAGCAGCGCCAGGTCCTGCAGGATCCGCAGATCCTCGATATGGGGAGCCTGGCGCGAAGGGTGGCCGAATCGAAGGCCGTGGGCCTGGCGCGGCGGGGCCTCGACCTGCGGATGGACCTGCCCGAGGTCCGCCTGCGGGGCGAGGCCTTCCTGCTGGAGCAGGCCCTTTCGAACCTGCTGGACAACGCCATGGCCTTTTCGCCCGAAGGCGGCGCCGTCCGGCTGGAAGGCCGCCTGGGCGAGGGCCACCTGCGCCTGTCCGTGCTCGATGATGGGCCGGGGGTGCCGGCCTTCGCCCTGCCGCGGGCCTTTGAGCCCTTCTACTCCGTGGCGCCGCCTGCGGGCCGGAAGGGCACGGGCCTGGGCCTCAGCTTCGTGAAGGAGGTGGCCACCCTGCACGGTGGCGCCGCGGGCCTGGAGAACCGCCCTGGCGGCGGCGCCGAGGCCTGGATGGATCTCCCTCTGGCTTGATGCCGAGAAAAAAACTCACCACCAAGACACCAAGGCACCAAGTTTCTTGTCATCTCGCGTGTCGCCGAAGGTGATGCCGAAAAGAACTGCCAAGGCATTGGTTTTGGCTTTTCTTGGTGTCTTGGTGTCTTGGTGGTGTTCCTGATTCTTTTTGAAGGTCGCTTCGTCTGATTCCCCGCCACTTCACACCGGCCTCACCGAACCCCATCTTCCGTTCACGAAAGCCCCGGATCCTTCCTGAGACCCCTCAGGAGTGACCCATGCGGAACCCGCTGTTGATGAAGACCCTCACCGTGGCAGGGCTGGCCCTGCTGCTGCTCATCCCCCTGGCCATGGTGGCGGGGCTCGTGGAGAGCCGGAACGCCCGGCAGATCGAGGCGGCGGACGACATCGCGCGGCTCAACGCTGGGCGCCAGCAGCTCACGGGCCCCCTGCTCGTGGCCCGGTACGAGGAGCAGGTCGTCACGGAATCGAAGAACAAGGACACGGGCGAGACCGTGTCCCGGGTCAGCTGGGTCGGCAAGCACCAGGTGATCGTCCCCAAGGCGCTGGAGGTCTCCGCCCAGGCCCGGGTGGATACCCGGAAGCGGGGCCTGTTCAAGGCCCAGGCCTACGATCTGGATGCCCAGACCAAGGGCCGTTTCTCCATCCCCCGGGGCCTGGGTCTGGACCCCTCGCGGACCATCCGTCCCGGGCGCGCCACCCTCCTGCTGGGTCTGACGGACCTGCGCGGGCTGCGGGAGCGTCCCGTGCTCCGTTGGGCCGGCCGGGCCATGGACTGGCAGCCCGGAGGCGTGGAGGGGATCCTGAACGCGGCGGTCCACGTGAACCTGGGATCCCTGGCCGAGCTGGAAGGGAAGGACTGGGAGTTCGAGATGCCCCTGGCCCTGCGGGGCTCCCAGGCCTTTTCCGTGGCCCCGGTGGCCGAGGTCACGCGGGTGTCGCTGACCTCCCCCTGGCCCTCGCCCAGCTTCCAGGGCCGCTTCTCGGCGCGGCACAACCTGTCGCCCCAGGGATTCACGGCCACCTGGGAGGTGTTCCACCTGGCCCGGAGCCTGACCAAGATCCTGGAAGGCAAGGGCGATTCGGAAGAGTGCTTCGGGGTGGCCTTCCTGGAGCCCGTGAACGTATATCTCCAGGCCGAACGGGCCACCAAGTACGGGTTCCTCTTCGTGGGCCTGGTGTTCGCGGCCTTCTTCTTCGTGGAGGTGCTCCGCCGGCTGCCCATCCACCCCCTGCAGTACCTGCTGGTGGGCCTGTCCCTGGCGATCTTCTTCCTCCTGCTGCTGAGCCTTTCGGAACACATCCCCTTCGGCTGGGCCTACCTGGCGTCCAGCCTGGCCAGCCTGGGCCTGCTGGGGATCTACCTGGTGCACGTGCTGCGCAGCGCCCGGCAGGGCCTGGGCTTCACTGGGGGCCTGGCCCTCATCTTCGCCCTCCTCTACGGCCTGCTGCTGTATGAGGACAGCGCGCTGCTGATGGGTTCCGCCGTGCTGTTCCTGGGGCTGGCGGCAGTCATGATCGGCACCCGCAAGGTGGATTGGTATGCGCTGGGGCAGTCCGGCAGTTCTGCCGCGATACCCGGGGGCGGGAAGTAGGGAGGGGGGTATCCTCCTCCATGGATCGCCCTGCAGCTTCGCGTTTTGGTGGCCTGGATCCCCTCCGCGGGATCCTGGCCCTGTGTGTGGCGGTCTACCACCTCAGCGTGTGGTTCGCCCTGTGGGAATCGGGGTCGGGGCTGAACATGGCCACGGCCCGGCTGGGGAACTACAGCGTGTCGGCCTTCTTCGTGCTGAGCGGGTTCCTCCTCTTCCGGACCGCCTCCTGGGCGCGGGTCCGGACGGAGGGCCTGGGCCGCTTCTGGCTGCGGCGCTTCCTGCGGCTGGCGCCCCTGTTCTACCTGGTCTGCGCCCTGAACGTGGTCCTCCGGCTGGGCATGGGACCCGATCCCACGGGGGTGCGGATCCTGGAGAACCTGACGCTCACCTTCGGCGCCATCCACCCCAACCACGCCCTGGTGACCGGCGGCTGGTACGTGGGCCTGGTGGCGCTGCTCTACTTCGCCTACCCGGCCCTGGCCTGGCTGCGGGAGAAGGGCGGGCCCAGGGGAGGACTTGTCTTCCTGGTGGCGCTGGCCCTGGGCCTCTGGGCCTGGAGCCTGCCCTCCACCCTGCATGGCGTGATGGAACAGCCCCTGTGGAACCGCTTCCACACGTATGTCCTCGCGCCCAACCAGCTGTTCCTCCTGGCCTGGGGCGCCCTGCTGGCGGGGCTGCACGAAACCACGGAGAAGCGGCTGGAGCCCAGGCTGGCCCTGCTGCTGGCCCTGCCCCTGGTGTGGCTGCTGATCAAGCCCACGCCCCAGTTCTTCGACCACCTCGCGGCACTCACGGGCTGGAGCCGCTATGGCTACCTGCTGGTGGTGACGGGCCTGGTGGCCCTGGCGGCCTTCACGCGGGACGGTGAACCGGGCCGGTGCGGAAAGGCGCTCACCCACCTGGGCGCCTGGAGCTACGGCCTCTACCTGCTGCATCCCTTCACCATGCTGCTGGTCAAGCCCTACGCCACCGGGCGCTCCGGCTTCAGCCTGGCCCTGGGGTTGGCGATCCTCGCGGCGGCGGCCGCGCATCGCTGGATCGAGGAGCCCGCCGGGCGGTGGGGGCGGCCCAAAGAAAAGCGCTGACCCGGGGGCCAGCGCTTATCGGGAAGGCCCGCTCGCCTCAGCCCTTCTTTGTAGATGCCCGTGGCGAACACCAGCCCGTCGTGCAGCTCGTAGTACATGGCCTTGGGCTCGGCCACGCCGCTCTTGGGGTTCTTGTACTTCACGTCCTGCCAGCCCTTGGCATGGACCTTGGCCAGGGCCATGCGGTCCTTGATGATCGGCTTGCCGTCGGGATCCTTGGAGTTCAGGGCATTCAGGCCCACCTTGGCAGGCTCCTGGCCGTGGGCGCCTCA
>JAMPXL010000023.1 GCA_023701165.1 Geothrix sp.
GAAGCCCTGCGGGGCGATCTGGAGGCGGCCCTGGAGCGCCTGTTCGAGCCCGTGCCTGGGGGCGAGGGCTTCCAGCCGCACAGCACCCTGGGCTTCGTCCGGGTGGTGGAGCGGGCCCTGGTCCATGCCTTCAGCGCCGGGCAGAAAGAGGTCCGCGGGGGGGAGCTGCTGCCCGCCTTCCTGGAGGAGGAGGCCAGCCACGCCCGGCACCTGCTGGAGAAGCATGGCGTGAAGCGGCTGCCCCTGCTGAAGGCGCTGAGCCACGGCCCCGCGGCGGCGAAGGCCAAGCCCTCCGCGAAGAAGCGGGTCGAGGAAGAGCCCGAGGAAGAAAGCACCGTGGCCGAGAACCCCCTGGAGGCCTACGCCACGGATCTGGTGGCCCGGGCCGCGGCGGGGCGGCTGGATCCGCTGGTGGGCCGCGACGCGGAGATCACCCGCATGGCCCAGGTGCTGTGCCGGCGGCGCAAGAACAACCCCCTGCTGGTGGGCGAGCCCGGCGTGGGCAAGACGGCCATTGTCGAAGGCCTGGCCCGCCGCATCCATGAGGGGGCTGTGCCGGATCCGCTCAAGGCCGCGCGGATCTTTGCGCTGGACCTGGGTGCGCTCCTGGCGGGCAGCCGCTACCGGGGCGATTTCGAGGAGCGCCTCAAGGCCGTGCTGAAGGCCCTGGGGGACGAGCCCGGCGCCATCCTTTTCGTGGACGAGCTGCACACCCTGGTGGGCGCGGGCGCCACCAGCGGTGGGGCCATGGACGCGGCCAACCTGCTGAAGCCGGCCCTGGCCTCGGGCGAGCTGCGCTGCATCGGCGCCACCACCTTCCAGGACCTCAAGGGCTCCCTGGATCGGGACCGCGCCCTGTCCCGCCGCTTCCAGGTGGTGGAGGTGAGCGAGCCTTCGGCCGCTGACGCCCTGGGCGTGCTCCAGGGCCTGAGGGCGGCCTACGAATCCCACCACGGCGTGACGTACTCGGACGGGGCCCTGGAGGCCGCCGTACGCCTCGCGTCCAAGCACCTGACGGACCGCCGGCTCCCGGACAGCGCCCTGGACGTGGTGGACGAGGCCGGCGCCGCCCAGAAGCTGTTGCCGAAGAAAGCACGGGCGAAGAAGATCGGTCCCATCGAGATCGAAGCCGTGGTGGCCCGCATGGCCCGGGTCCCCGTGGCCTCCGTCAGCGCCGACGACCGCGAGGCTTTACAAACGCTCGAAGCGCAGCTCCGGGCGCAGATCTACGGCCAGGATCAGGCCTGCGAGGCCGTGGCCGGCGCCATCAAGCTGGCGCGGTCGGGCCTGCGTGACCCCCTGAAGCCCATGGGCTGCTTCCTCTTCGCGGGGCCCACGGGTGTGGGCAAGACCGAGCTGGCCAAGCAGCTGGCCAGGGCCCTGGGCATCGCCTTCCTGCGCTTCGACATGAGCGAGTACCAGGAGAAGCACGCCGTGGCCCGGCTCATCGGGGCGCCGCCGGGCTACGTGGGCTACGAGGAGGGCGGCCTGCTGACCGACGCCGTGCGGAAGCAGCCCCACGCCGTGCTGCTGCTGGACGAGCTGGAGAAGGCCCACCCGGACCTCTTCGGCGTGCTCCTGCAGGTCATGGACCATGCGGCCCTCACGGACAGCCACGGCCGCAGCGCGGACTTCCGCCACACGGTGCTGGTGATGACCACCAATGTGGGCGCCCGCGAGCTGTCGGCACGGCAGGTGGGCTTCGCCGAAGCCGGGGCCCGGCGCTCGGCCACCGGTACCCTCGAGAAGGCCTTCAGCCCCGAGTTCCGCAACCGGCTGGACGCCATCCTCCAGTTCGCCCCCCTGGGGAAGGCGGAGATGGAGCGCGTGGCGGACAAGCACCTGCGCGAGCTGGAGGCGCAGCTCGCCGAGAAGGGCGTCACCCTCACCTGCACGCCCGCGGCCCGGGCCTGGCTGGCGGAGAAGGGCTACGACCCGGCCTTCGGCGCCCGGCCCATGGCCCGGCTCATCGAGCGCGAGCTGCGCCGGCCCCTGGCGGAGGCCATCCTCTTCGGGCCCCTGGCCAAGGGCGGGACGGCCAAGGTGGACCTCAAGGACGGCCGGCTGTGCCTGTCTTTCGGCTGACGCAGAAGCTGCTCTTCCCGGATCCGGACCTGGCGGAGGACGGCCTGCTGGCCATCGGCGGCGACCTCAGCGTGGACCGCCTCCTGCTGGCCTACCGCAGCGGCATCTTCCCCTGGTACGGCGAGGACGATCCGCTGCTCTGGTGGTCGCCCACGGAGCGGGCCCTGCTGCGCCCCGGCCACCTGCACCTATCCGCCCGCACCCGCCGGAGCCTGCGCCAGCGGCCCTTCGAGATCCGTTTCGACACAGCCTTCGAGGCGGTCATCGGCCACTGCTCGGCGGTGCCGCGCCCCGGCCAGGACGGCACCTGGATCACCCCGGAGATGCGCGAGGCCTACATCGCCCTGCACCGCGCGGGCCACGCCCACAGCGTGGAGGCCTGGCGGGACGGCGGGCTGCGGGGCGGCCTCTACGGCGTGTCCCTGGGCGGCGCCTTCTTCGGAGAGAGCATGTTCAGCCTCGAACCCGAGGCCAGCCGCGCTGCCCTCGACGCCTTGGATCGGCGTCTCGCCACCTGGGGCTTCACCCTGATCGACGGCCAGCTGCCGCACGAGGGGCTGAGGGGGTACGGTTTCCAGGTGGTGCCCCGGGCCCTGTTCCTGGCGGACCTAGGGGAGGCGCTCCGCGCGGAAAGCCGGGTGGGCTGCTGGTCCGCCTGACTCAGAGGTCGTATGCGACCTCTTACTCGATGGGCAGCCGCCCCTGGCCCAGCCGGATGATGGCGGGGACGTGGAGGTCGTCGTTGCCGCCGGGCAGCTCGCCGCTGGGGGTGGGGGCCTGGGGCAGGAGGCGGGTGGGCGTGGGGCCCTGTTCGCTGGCGGGCACTTCGCCGTAGACCCGGCCGCTGACGCCATTCACGGGGAGGGGCTGGCTATCGATGGCCGGGAAGGCCGGGGCAGCCTGGGTGTGCGCGGGAGCGGCCTGGAGGGCGCTGCCCAGGTTCAGGCTGTTCCGGCGGTCCTGCTCGAGCTTCTCCTCCTGGTCGAAGCCGCTGGCCAGGACGGTGACCAGCACGCGGTCCTCCATGCCCTCGCCTTCCACGGTGCAGGCCTTGATGTCGGGCCGGCCGTTGTAGTGGTCCTGGAGGTAGTTCATGGCGGTCTCGATGGCCGAGGCCTCCATCACTTCCCAGTCGGCGGTGATGGACACCATGACGTTGGCGGCGGCGCCGGTCTGGGCGCGCTCCAGCAGGGGGCAGGCCAGGGCCTTCTTGAGGGCGTCCATGACGGCCTCCTCGCCGCGGCCCGCGCCGGTGCCGATGAGGGCCTCGCCGCCGTTGCGCAGCACGGCCTCCACATCGGCGAAGTCGCCGTTGATGATGCCCGGCTTCAGGATGAGGTCGGCGATGCCGCGCACGCCTTGGATGAGCACGCCGTCCGCCACGCGGAAGGCCTCCTTCATGGTGACGCGGGCATCGCAGACGTTCTTGAGCCGCTCGTTGCTGACCACGATGACGGTGTCGGCGGTCTCCCGCAGGTTGGCCAGGCCGGCGAGGGCGAGATCACCCTTCTTGCGCCCTTCCCAGGCGAAGGGGGTGAGTACCACGGCCACGGTGAGGGCGCCCAGCTCCCGGGCGTAGCTGGCCAGCACCGGCGCGGCGCCGGTGCCCGTGCCGCCGCCCATGCCCGCGGTGATGAAGATCATGTCGGCGCCCTGGAGGGCCGCCAGCACCTCGTCGCGGCTCTCCTCGGCGGCCACGGCGCCGCGCTCGGCGCTGCCGCCCGCGCCCAGGCCCCGGCTGCTCTGGGGGCCCAGGGGCAGCTTCAGGTGGGCCTTGCTCTGGGCGAGGCTCTGCTGGTCCGTGTTCATGGCGATGAACTGCACGCCGGTGACGCCCCCATCGATCATGCGGTTGATGGCATTGCAGCCGGCCCCGCCGACGCCGAGCACCTTGATGTTGGCGCCGGGCAGGCTGTGGGGGCAGGGGAGGAAGGGGGTCTCGGACATCGGGGCTCCCGAATGAGGCATGGCTTAGAACAGCTTCTTGAAACGGCCGAGGAATCCATCGCCCCGGTCCTGCTTGCCGCGGGTTTCGCCCATGTCCCGGGCGAGGGACTTCACAGCGCCCAGGGCATTGACGAAGTAGGGGTTGCCGGTGGCCTGGGGCAGGCCGGCCACGCCCAGGATGCGGCCCAGGACCACGCGGGGGCGGCCCAGGATGGTCTGGGCCAGGATGGCGAGGTGGGTGAGGAGCGCGCCGCCGCCCACCAGGTGCACGCCGCCGTGGATCTCGTGCATGAGGCCCGTGCGGCCCATTTCGGACAGCACCAGGTTCAGCAGCTCCGCGGCCCGGGCCTGGAGCACCTCGGCGATCTCGCGGCGGGGCACCAGGCGGCCCTCCTCCTCGAGCTCGACGGATTCCTCGGGGGGCACGTGGGTGTGGAGCACGGTGCCGAAGCGGATCTTGATGCGCTCGGAGGCGGCGATGCCGCCCAGGTGCTTGGTGATCTCCAGGTCGCGGGTGAAGTGCATGCCGCCGATGGGGATCACCGCCGAATGGAACAGGGTGCCGTGCAGGAAGATGCCCAGGTGGGTGAGGTGCTCGCCGATGTCCACCACCACGGCCCCGTTCTCGCGGTCCTCGCGGCTCAGCACGGCCTCGGCGCTGGCCAGGGGCGAATAGATCAGGTCCGCGCCATGCAGGCCGGCGTTCTTCAAGGCCAGCTGGATGTTCATGATCACGGGGCTGGGGGCCACGATGATGCGGACCTCGGCCTCCAGCGATTCGCCGAACATGCCCACAGGATTGCGGATGTCCCGCTGGCCCTTGATGTGGAACATCTGGGGGATGCGGTGGAGGACCAGCTCCTCCTTGGCCAGCTTGCAGCCGTTGGTGGCCTGCTCCAGCACCCGGTCCCGGTCGGAGGCGGTGATGATCTTGTCGCCGCTGCTGATGGTGATGGAATCGCGGAGGTTCTCGCCCTTGAACTGGATGCCGTCCACGGCCACGCGGATGCCATCCACCTTGGTCTGGCCGGCGGTGTTCATGGCCTCTTCCACGGCCCGCACGATGGCCCGGGTGCAGAGGTCCATGTCGGTGATCTGGCCCTGGGTGAAGCCGCCCTGGGGCGAGGCCTGGCCCGTGCCGGTCACATTCAGCGTCCCGTCTTCCTCCTGGACGGCCACCACCGCCACCACTTTGCTTGCCCCGAGGTCGAGCCCGAGAAGAACGGCACGCTGAGCCATGAAGATCCTTTTCCTTGCTCTAGGTGTACACCAGTTTTGAGCCGGGTTCGAGCCTTTGCGCCCGGAAAATAGACTTGGGTCTTTCGCTTCCGCTCAGCGTCCCGGCTTCGCTGGAACCGGGTCCTCCTCGGGTTCCCCCACGGCCACCTCCTCGTCCCACCGGAGGTCGATGTAGCGGAGCCGGGCCAGATCCGGCCGCTGGGAGAGGCGGTCAACGAAGAGGCCCTGAAAATTAGGCACGTTTTTCGTCACATCCTGGCGGGAAAGATAGATTGGTGCGGGGAGGCCTTCGATGTAGGCCACAGGCCCTTTTTGACTCCACCGGAGCTCCGTGACCCGATCATAAAAGCCTTGCTGCTTTTCTCTCAAAGCCCGGGCAACGCTTACGAGCCGGGCCAGTCCCTGATCTGTCTGGCTGGCCGGATCCACCACGACGGGAATGGGATTTAGGTTCGCCTGATTGACACGATCCAGCAGGATGCCGTCGTCCGAAACAAGGAACACACCGTTGCTCCGCACCAGCCAGAGGACCGGGTTCCGTTCCTCCAGCACGAGGCTGAGGCGGTCGGGAGGGTCCTTGCGGATCTGGAGGCTCCGCACCCACCGCTTGGCCTCGATGCGGGCGCGCAGGTCCTCCGCATCCACCCAGAAGAGGGGCTTGCCCAGCACCAGCCCTTCGGCCAGGGCCTGGATCTCGGCGTGCCGCTCACCCCGGCAGCCGCTGACATTCACCTGTTCGATGGTGAGCTTCTGGAGCCCCAGGTAGCGGGCGCCGAATTCCATCACTCCCCAGGCCACGCCGCCCAAGACCGCCACCGTGATGCCCGCCCGGGCCCAGGGGAGCCAGGGGCGCTTGGGGCGGGTGCGGGGAAGCATGGACACGGGGCCAGTCTACCGTCTCGAGTCCGGACTACCCCCGCCAGATCTCCACCTCGGGTTCCAGCTCCACCCCGGAGGCCTCCCGCACCTTCGCCCGGACCTGCTCCATCAGGTCGGCGAACTCGGCGGCGGTGGCGTGGCCGTGGTTCACGAGGAAGTTGGCATGCTCGGGGCTCACCTCGGCATCGCCCACGCGCAGGCCCTTGAGGCCCGCCTGATCGATGAGGCGTCCGGCGCTCTGGCCCGGCGGGTTCTTGAAGATGCAGCCGGCGTTGCGCTTGGACAGCGGCTGGCTGGTGCCGCGCTTGGCCCGGTACTCCGCCACCTGGGCGCGGATGACGGCGGGGTCCCCCTCCGCCAGCTGCGCCGTGGCCGACAGCACCACGCGGCCTCCGGTGAGGAAGCTCCAGCGGTAGGTGAACTCGCCGGGCTCCGGCGCCTTCTCCACGAGGTCGCCTTCGGGGGTGAGGAAGCGGTAGCGCGAGAGCACGTCCACCCACTCGCGGCCGTAGGCGCCGGCGTTCATGCGGATGGCGCCGCCCAGGGAACCGGGGATGCCGCTGGCGAACTCCAGGCCCGACAGCCCCGCGGCGGCGGCGGCCTCCGCCAGGGCGATGTGGCCGTGGCTGGCCGGGGCCGCGATCCGGGTGCCGTCGCGCTGGATGGCCTTCGGCAGGGCCAGCCGCAGCACGGGCGTGTCGATGTCGCCCAGGACCACCAGGTTCGAGCCGCCCCCCAGCACCCGCCAGGGCAGGCCCTCCCGGGCACAGGCGCGCACGAAGGCCTGGGCCCCGCCTTCCGTCGTGGGCTCGAAGAGCCAGCGGCAGAGGCCCCCCACCCCGAGGGTGGTCAGGCGCGCAAAGGACACGTCCCGCCGGTGCGGAACCTTCAGCAGGTCATCGGGCAGGGGGCGCGTCATCGGTCCCAGTATGGACGATCCGCCTCAGACTCCGGGTCCCGGCGCGGGCCGGAGGGAGGCCAGCACCATCTCCAGCAGCCCATCGATCATGGCGCGGAGCTCGCCGGCATCCTTGGCGGATTCCTTGAAGCCGTGGACGGCTCGGGTGAGGACACGGGCGATCTGCCCGGGCGGGAGGGCTTTGGCGGGGGCGCCCGCACTCAAGGGTGCGAGGATGGCCACCAGTTCGGCCTCGAAGGCTGCGATGGCCTGGTCGATGGCCTCTTTGGCGAATGTGAGCCCGCCGTGGAGGGGCTCCCGCAGCTCCGGCGAGGCCTCGAAGAACCCGAAAGGGCGCACGGCCCAGAGGTCGAAGGCGAAGCGGAGCTTCTCCTCAGGCGTGGGGTGCTTCGCCAGACCTTGGCGGATCTCCCCCAGGGTCCGGGTGACGTGGGCGCGGAGCACGGCCTCGAAGACCTCCTCCTTGTTGCAGAAGACCAGGTAGAGGGCAGGCCGGGACATGCCCGCAGCCGCGGCGAGGTCACCCATGGTGGTCCGCCGGTAGCCGAAGCGGAGGAATACGGATTCGGCGGCCTCCAGGACCCGGGCCTTCTTCTCACGTCCCATGGAAAGAGTGTTGACAAAATTTGTCCGAATGTCAATATTGGCTCTCTGACACTATTCGTCACAATGTCAAATCATCTGTGGAGAACGATATGACCCACGAATCTTGGACTTGGGCCCAGATCCCCGATCAGACCGGGCGGGTGGCCGTGGTCACCGGGGCTACCTCCGGCACCGGCTTCGAGGCGGCCCGCCTGCTGGCGGCCCGCGGGGCCAGGGTGGTCCTGGCTTGCCGGAACCTGCCCAAGGCCGAAGAAGCGGCGCGGCGCATCGGGGTGCTCCATGCCGGGGCCCGGGTGGAGGTCCAGGCCCTGGACCTGGCCTCCCTGGCTTCGGTGCGAGCCGCCGCCACAGACATCCTCGCGCGGTTCGACCGGCTGGACCTGCTCCTCAACAACGCCGGCGTGATGGTTCCGCCCTACGGGAAGACCGAGGACGGGTTCGAGCTGCAGATCGGCACGAACCACTTCGGTCCCTTCGCGTTGACCGGCCTCTTGCTGGAGCGCCTGCTGGCGACGCCGGGCTCCCGGGTGGTGACCATGAGCAGTGGGGCCCACCGCATGGGCCGCATTTATGCCGATGACATGCACTTCGAGGGCGGCTACCGGGCCTGGGCCGCCTACGGCCAGTCGAAGCTGGCCAACCTCCTCTTCACCTATGAGCTGCAGCGGCGCCTGGAGGCCGCCGGAGCGGCGACGCGCTCCGTGGCTGCCCATCCCGGCTGGGCCCGGACGGAGCTCCAGCGGCACGCAGGCTGGATCCGCTGGCTCCGGATCGCGGGTCTGGAAGCCCTGCTGAGCCAGGACGCTTTCGGCGGGGCTCAGCCGCTGCTGCGAGCGGCCACGGATCCCTCCGTCAAGGGCGGCGAGTACCTCGGCCCTTCGGGTTTCCAGGAAATGAAGGGGGCGCCCGTGCAGGTGCGGTCCAACGCCCTGTCCAGGCACGAAGGCCTCCAGCGCTGGATGTGGCGGCGCTCCGAACAGAGCACGGGGGTGGCCTATCCGATCTAGCCTCCGTTTCCGAAAGACCGCGGCCCTGCTCGCCGCCACCGCGGTGGCGGGAGGCTTCTGGGCCGCCGGTTCCTCCCCCGATTTCCTGAGGAGTTCCCGCATGGAACGGTCCCCGCAGTGGCGTGATGGGCGTTTCCACAATCCCCAATCCCTTTGGAACGACACCTGGGGCGCCATCGGCAGCCTCTTCCAGCGGGACCGGCATTCGAAACCCCGGGAACCCCTGTCCGTAGCGCACCCCACCCGCGGCGGCCTGGAAGCGGCTGCTCCCTCGGGGCTGCGGGCCACCTGGCTTGGCCATTCCGCCGTGTATCTGGAGGTGGACGGCACCCGCATCCTCACGGACCCCGTGTGGGGGCCCCGGGCCTCGC
>JAMPXL010000024.1 GCA_023701165.1 Geothrix sp.
CGAAGGCGGCATCCGGTTCACGGGCTGGCGCCGCGCCTTGGGGGCCGTGGGCTGACCCGGCCGTGGTCCAATGGACCCATGACTGGACATGGCAACAGCGTGCGGGGCGCAGCCCTGGTGGCCCTGGCGGCCCTGCTCTGGAGCTCCAGCGGGCTCTTCATCAAGGTGCTCCCCCTGAGCGCGCTCCAGATCGCCTTCGCCCGCAGCCTGGTGGCGGCCCTTACCATCGCCCTGGTGGTGAAGCTCCGGGGCGGGCGGCCCTTCCCCCGGCCCGATGCCCTGTCCTGGGCCTGCGCCCTCACCTACGCCGGCGTGCTCATCTTCTTCGTGGCCGCCACCAAGCTCACCACCGCGGCCAACGCGATCTTCCTCCAGTTCTCCGCCACCATCTACCTGGTCTTCCTGGAGCCGTGGCTGGCCGGGCGGCGCGTGGCGGGCCGGGATCTTGTGGCGGTGGCGGTCTGCCTTGGGGCCATGGGCCTCTTCTTCATCGGAAAACTGGGCGCGGGCACCCTCACCGGCAACCTCCTCGGCATGGCCTCGGGCCTCTGCCTGGCCCTCTTCTCCCTCACCCTCAAGCTGCAGCGGGACCGGCGGTCCGGGGTGGATCCCATCGGCGCCATCATCCTCGGGAACCTGCTGGTGGCGGTCCTTTGCGCGCCCATGGCCCTGCGGGGTTTCCAGCCCAGCCTGGGCCAGGCGGGCATCCTCCTCTACCTGGGCGTCTTCCAGATCGGCATCGCCTACCTGTTCTTCAACGCGGGCATGAAGCACCTCTCGGCCACCGCCGCGGTGGTGACCGGAACGCTCGAAGCCGTCCTCAACCCCATCTGGGTGTTCCTGGGGATCGGTGAGCGGCCCTCGGCCTGGGCCCTGCTGGGGGGCACGCTGATCCTCGGCACCATCGCCTGGTACAGCCTGCCGCCGCGGAGGCCGGCCCGGTTGTGACCAAGGTCCGGCCCCCGGGGGGTGGTCATAAGATGACCTAAGGGTTATGTTTTCCGGGCGGCACTCCCCCGCGGAGGTTCTTTCCATGCCCGGCCCCTCGGAATCCTTTCCCCTGGATGCTTTGTCCATCGACCGGCTGCTGGAGGGCCCGCCCTCAAGCGACCCTGTCCGGGTCCGCGAGATCCTCGCCCGGGCCCGGGGCCTCCAGGGCCTGGCCGAGGCTGACCTGCCGCCCCTGATGGCCCTGCGGGACCCCGGCCTGCTGGAGGAGCTCTTCCACACCGCGCGCTGGGTGAAGGAGGCGATCTACGGGCGGCGCATCGTCCTCTTCGCGCCCCTCTACGTGTCCAACCTCTGCGGGAACGAGTGCCTCTACTGCGCCTTCCGGGCCTCCAACCGCACGCTGCCCCGCCGCGCCCTGGCCGAGGCCGAGATCGCCGCGGAGGTCCGCCACCTCCTGGCCCAGGGGCACAAGCGGGTGGTGCTGGTGGCCGGCGAGGCCTATCCCGAGGAGGGCCTGGACTACATCCTGAAGGCCATCCGCACCGTGTATGACACCCGCGAGGGCGCCGACAGCATCCGCCGGGTGAACGTGAACATCGCCCCCCTGGAAGTGGACCAGTTCCGGCGGCTGGGCGAGGCCGAGATCGGCACCTACCAGCTCTTCCAGGAGACCTACCACCGGGAGACCTACACCCGGATGCACCCGCGCGGCCTCAAGGCCGACTTCGACTGGCGCCTGGGCTGCATGGACCGCGCCATGCTGGCGGGCATCGAGGACGTGGGCATCGGCGCCCTCTTTGGCCTGCACGACTGGCGCTTCGAGCTGCTGGCCCTCCTGCGCCACGCCCGGCACCTGGAACAGCGCTTCGGCTGCGGCCCCCACACCCTCAGCGTGCCCCGCATCGAGCCCGCCGCCGGTTCCGCAACCAGCGCGACCCCGCCTTTCGCGGTGACGGACGCCGACTTCCGGAAGCTCGTCGCCATCCTGCGCCTCGCGGTGCCCTACACGGGCCTGATCCTCAGCACCCGGGAGCGCCCCGAGGTGCGGCGCGAGGCCCTCCAGCTGGGCATCAGCCAGATCAGCGCCGGCAGCCGCACCAACCCCGGCGGCTACGGGAAGGACGACCGGGCGGATGAAGGCGCCCAGTTCTCCCTGGGCGACCACCGCGGCCTGGACGAGGTGGTGCGCGACCTGGCGGAATCGGGCTTCATCCCCAGCTTCTGCACCGGCTGCTACCGCATGGGGCGCACGGGCGCCGATTTCATGGACCTGGCCCGGCCCGGCGAGATCAAGCTCCACTGCCAGCCCAACGCCCTGTCCACCCTCCAGGAGTTCCTGGAGGACCACGCCAGCCCCGCCACCCGGGAGGCCGGCCGCATCCTCGTGCGCGACAGCCTGGCAGGCATGGAGGGCCGCGCCCGGGCCCGGGCCGAAGCCATGCTGGCCCAGGTGGCCGCCGGCCGCCGCGATGTGTTCTGCTGACCCAGGGGATCCCATGCAACCCGCCCCCCGCACCCTCCGCCTGCACATCGGCCTCTTCGGCCGGCGCAACGTGGGCAAGTCCTCGCTGCTGAACGCCCTCACCCGCCAGGCCGTGTCCCTGGTCTCGCCGGAAGCCGGCACCACCACGGATCCCGTGGAGAAGCCCATGGAGCTGCGGCCCTTCGGCCCTGTGCTCTTCGTGGACACCGCGGGCCTGGACGACGAGGGGGCCCTGGGCCTCCAGCGCGTGGCCCGCAGCCGGGCCGTCCTCGACCGCACGGACCTGGCCCTGCTCGTGGCCGAGGCCAGCGCCTGGGGGCCCTTCGAAGAGGCCCTCCTGGCCGAGCTGGAGGGCCGGGGACTGCCCGTGGTGGTGGCCCTGAACAAGGCGGATCTGGCGGGCCCCGATGAGCTTCTGCGGGCCAGCCTCCAGGCCCGGGGCGCCGCGGCGGTGCCCCTCTCCGCCACCACGGGCGAGGGCCTGGACACCCTGCGGGAGGCCCTGCTGCGGGCTGCGCCGGAGGGCTTCCTGGAATCGCGGCAGCTGCTCTCCGACCTGGTGCCCGCCGGGGCGGTGGCGGTGCTGGTCATGCCCATCGATGCGGAGGCCCCCAAGGGCCGCCTCATCCTGCCCCAGGTCATGGCCGTCCGCGACCTGCTGGACGGCCACGCCCTGGCCCTGGTGGTGCAGGAGGCCGAGCTGCCCGCGGCCCTGGCGGCCCTGAAGCGCCCGCCGGCCCTGGTGGTCACCGATTCCCAGGCCTTCCAGGGCGTGGCGGCCCAGGTGCCTGAGGCGGTGCCCCTGACCTCCTTCAGCATCCTCCTCAGCCGCTTCCACGGCGACCTGGAGGCCCAGGTGCGCGGCACCCTCGCCGTGGGCGGCCTGCAGGGCGGCGACCGGGTGCTGGTGGCCGAGGGCTGCACCCACCACCCGGGCGACGAGGACATCGGCCGGGTGAAGCTCCCCCGCTGGCTAGAGGCCAAGGCGGGCGCCCCCCTGCGCTTCGAGCACGTGCAGGGCCGGGATTT
Organism: Geothrix sp.; assembly: GCA_023701165.1. Classification (GTDB taxonomy): domain Bacteria; phylum Acidobacteriota; class Holophagae; order Holophagales; family Holophagaceae; genus Geothrix. The sequence continues at coordinate 3,464 of JAMPXL010000024.1, forward strand.
CCCGGCGGACCTTTCGCCCTACGCCCTGGTGGTCCACTGCGGGAACTGCATGGGCCACCGCCGCGAGATGCTGGCCCGCATCCAGCGCTGCGAGGCCGCGGGCGTGCCCATCACCAACTACGGCCTGGCCATCGCCCAGGCCAAGGGCATCCTCGAGCGGGCCCTGCGCCCCTTCTCCAAGTCCATGGAGGTCCTCCATGGCTGAACTCGGACATGCCGAGGTGAAGGCCTGGCTGGTCGAGAGGGATCCCGCGGCCCTGGAGGGCCTCTGGGCCGAGGCCGACCGGGTGCGGCGCGAGCGCGTGGGCGACGCGGTCCACCTCCGCGGCCTCATCGAGGCGTCCAACCACTGCGTGCGCGCCTGCCACTACTGCGGCCTGCGGGCCCCCTCCCGCCTGGACCGCTACCGCATGACGCCGGAGGAGATCCTCGAGGCCGCCCGGGAGGCCCGGCGCCTGGGCTACGGCAGCGTCGTCATCCAGGCCGGCGAGGATCCGGGCCTGACGGAAGGCCTCGTCGCCGAGGCCATCCGCGCCATCAAGGCGGACACGCCCCTGGCCATCACCCTCTCCCTGGGCGAGCGCAGCGACGCGGAGTTGACGACCTGGAAAGCCGCGGGCGCGGATCGCTACCTGCTGCGCTTCGAAACCAGCGACCCGGACCTCTACCACCTCATCCACCCGGACCTGCCGGGCCGGGCCGGTGATCAGGCCAGAGACCGCTTCGCCCAGCTCCGGCGCATGCGGGCCATGGGCTACGAGATCGGCAGCGGCGTGATGGTGGGCATCCCCGGCCAGACCTGGGACACCCTGGCCTCGGACCTCCTCTGCTTCCGCGAATTCGACCTGGACATGATCGGCGTGGGGCCCTTCCTCCCCAGCCCCCGCACGCCCATGGGCGGCCCGGACGCCGCCGCCTACCTGGCGCCCCGCGGCCAGGTGCCCAACGACGAGCTCACCACCCTGAAGGCCGTGGCCCTGACGCGCCTGCTCTGCCCCGCGGCCAACATCCCCAGCACCACGGCCCTGGCCACCCTCGACCGGGAGCAGGGCCGGGAGCTGGCCCTCCAGCGAGGAGCCAACGTGGTGATGCCCAACGTGACGCCCCTGGCCTACCGCGTCCGCTACGAGATCTACCCAGGCAAGGCCTGCGTGAACGAGACCGCCGCGGCCTGCCAGGGCTGCCTGGAGGGGCGCATCCGTAGCCTGGGAAGGCAGGTGGGACGGGGCCCCGGGGGTCGCGTCAATACAGAGTGTCAAGAATCCGCAACTTCCGCTTTTTATCGTTGACCGATAGATCATCAATCAGCAGACTCCCAGCATCCGATGCGTCCGCCGGGCCCCTCCGCGCCGCTTCTTTGAATCCGCCTGCGCCCGCGCGGGCGGCAGGAGATCCCATGCCCCATCCCGTGAGCGACTTCTACCGGTCCCTGGCGGACCGCGCCGGGCAGGCCCTCGCCGGGCGGAACCCGGGGAACCGGATCCTCATCCAGGTGGGCTCGGCCACCTGTGAGCATGCAGCGGGCTCCCAGGCGGTGGCCGAGGAGTTCGTGCGGCACATCCGGGCCTCGGGGCGGAAGGACATCGACATCCACCGCACGGGCTGCACGGGACGCTGCTCGCGGGAACCCATCCTCGGCGTGCAGGTGCCGGGGCAGATGCCCGTGAAGTACGAGCGCGTGGACCGCGACCTGGTGCATCGCATCTTCACCGAGCACATCCAGGGCGGCGCCCCGGTGATGAAGCACGTGCTGGACCACAGCGCCGGGGTGCTCCCCGAGCGCGAGTTCCTCTTCTGCGAGGGCGAGCGCTGCCATCGGAACGGGACCGACCTCCGCGCCCGGTTCCTGGAACTCCTCGAAGCGCACGGCGTGGAACCCCACCGTGCCGGCGTCGTGGCCACGGGCTGCTTCGGCGCCTGCGGCCTCACGGGCGGCGAACCCGCCACCTTCATCCTGGCCCGGCCCGAGAAGGTGCTCTACCGGGTGGCCTCCGAGGCCGACCTCCAGGCGATCCTCCAGGACCACGTGCTCGGGGGCCGGGTGGTCGAAAGCCTGCGCGTGCGGGAGGAACCCATCGCCCTGGAGTTCCTGGAACGCTATGGCGACGTGGCCTTCTTCAACCGCCAGAGCCGCATCGCCCTCCGCAACGCGGGCGTGGTGGATCCCGAGAGCCTGGACGAGTACCTCGGCTTCGACGGGTTCAAGGCCCTGGCCGCGGTGCTGGAGCGCCGCGACCCGGACTGGGTGATCTCCGAGCTGACCAAGGCCAGGCTCCGGGGCCGGGGCGGCGGCGGCTTCCTCACGGGCACCAAGTGGACGCTGGCGCGGAAGCAGGCGGACACCACCCGCTTCATCATCTGCAACGGCGACGAGGGTGATCCCGGCGCCTTCATGGACCGCTCCATGCTCGAGAGCGATCCCTTCAACATCGTCGAGGGCATGATCATCGGCGGTTTCGCCATCGGCGCCCAGAAGGGCTTCTTCTACATCCGCGCCGAATACCCGCTGGCCATCAAGCGCATCCAGCACGCCATCGACACCTGCCGCGCCCAGGGCCTGCTGGGCCCGGACATCATGGGCTCGGGCTTCGCCTTCGACCTGGAGATCCGCCTGGGCGCCGGGGCCTTCGTCTGCGGCGAGGAGACCGCCCTCATCCGCTCCATCGAAGGCGAGCGCGGCCAGCCCAAGGTCCGCCCGCCCTACCCCACGGACCGTGGCCTCTGGGGCCATCCCACCTGCATCAACAACGTGGAGACCTTCGCCAACGTCTCCGCCATCCTGCGCTACAGCGGCGACTGGTACGCCCGCATCGGCACCGCGATGAGCGGCGGCACCAAAGTCTTCGCCCTGGCCGGGAAGGTGCGCCACACAGGCCTGGTGGAGGTGCCCCTCGGCACCACGCTCTCCCGGGTGGTGAACGACATCGGCGGCGGCGTCTCGGGCGGCAAGCAGCTCAAGGCCATCCAGACCGGCGGCCCCGCGGGCGGCTTCATCCCGGCCTCCATGCAGGACATGGAAGTGGACTTCGAGCCCCTCCAGAAGGCCGGTTCGATCATGGGCTCCGGCGGCATGATCGTCCTCAGCGAGGACGACTGCATGGTCGACATCGCCAAGTTCTACATGGCCTTCAGCCAGGAGGAGAGCTGCGGCAAGTGCACCCCCTGCCGCGAAGGCACCACCCGCATCCTGGAGATCCTGGAGCGCATCACCCAGGGCAAGGGCGTGCTGGAGGACCTCGACAAGCTCCACCGCCTGTCGCGCCTCTGCCAGCGCACCAGCCTCTGCGGCCTGGGCCGCGCCGCGCCCAACCCCGTGCTCTCCAGCCTCAAGCACTTCCGCGAGGAGTTCCTGGCCCACATCGTGGACAAGCACTGCCCGGCGAAGAAGTGCGTGGCGCTGATCCGCTACGAGATCAACCCGGAGAAGTGCATCGGCTGCACGATCTGCGGCCGGAACTGCCCGGTGGAGTGCATCTCCGGCGCCCGCAAGGAGGCCCACATCATCGACCAGGCCGCCTGCATCAAGTGCGGGAACTGCTTCGACGTCTGCAAGTTCGCCGCCATCGATAGAGTGTAGGAGCCTGCGATGTCCGAGATGATCAGCCTCAAGATCGACGGCGAGTCCGTCCTCGTGCCCGCCGGCACCACGGTCATGGATGCCGCCGAGAAGATCGGCATCCACATCCCGCGCCTCTGCTACCACCCGGACCTGAGCCTGGAGGGCAACTGCCGGGTCTGCGTGGTGGCGGTGGAGGGTTTCGACCACGGCCTGGCCTCCTGCGCCACCACCGCCTGGGAGGGCATGGAGGTGCAGACCAACAGCCCCATGATCCGCCAGGCCCGGCGCGACATCGTGGAGCTGCTGCTGGACAACCACCCGAAGGACTGCCAGACCTGCGACCGCGACGGGCACTGCGAGCTGCAGAATCTTTCGTACCGCATGGGCGTCCGCGAGCGGCTCTTCGAAGGGAAGCGCAAGCAGTTCCCCGTGGATGATGCCGGGGCCTCGGTGGTCCGCAACGCGGAGAAGTGCATCCTCTGCGGCCGCTGCATCCGCGTCTGCGGCGAGGTGCAGGGTGTGTTCAACCTCAGCCAGCATGGCCGCGGCTTCACCACCGTGGTGGGCCCCGCCAACCTGGCCCCCATGGACGAGAGCGCCTGCATCCAGTGCGGCCAGTGCGTGAGCGTATGCCCCACGGCGGCCTTCCTGGAACAGGACCACACGGAGCGGGTCTGGAAGGCCCTCAGCTACCGGCGCACCGAGAAGCACGTGGTCGCCACCACGGCCCCGGCCATCCGCGCCGCCCTGGGCGAGGCCTTCGGCCTGCCCGTGGGCACCCCGGTCACCGGGAAGATGGTCACGGCCCTGCGCCGCATGGGCTTCGACGCCATCTTCGACGTCAACTTCAGCGCCGACCTCACCATCATGGAGGAGGCCCACGAGCTGCTGAAGCGGCTGGAGGGCGGCGGCCCCCTGCCCCTGCTCACCTCCTGCAGTCCCGGCTGGGTCAGCTTCCTGGAGAAGTTCTACCCGGAGATGATCCCCCACATGTCGAGCTGCAAGAGCCCGATGCAGATGCAGTCCACCCTCATCAAGACCTACTACGCGCAGCAGAAGGGCCTCGATCCGAAGGACATCTACGTGGTGTCCGTCATGCCCTGCGTGGCCAAGAAGTTCGAGGCCGCCCGGCCCGAGCACGTGCTCGACGGCATGCCCACCACGGACGCGGTCATCACCACCCGCGATCTGGCCCAGATGATCAAGTCCTATGGCATCGACTTCCAGCGCCTGCCGGACAGCGACTTCGACCATCCCCTGGGCACCTCGTCGGGGGCTGGCGACATCTTCGGCGCCACGGGCGGCGTCATGGAGGCGGCCCTGCGCACGGCGGCCTTCAAGCTCACGGGACGGAACCTCGGAAACCTCGAACTCACCGAGGTCCGCGGAATCACCGGCGAGATCCGGGAGACCTCCGTCACCCTGGCCGGAAGGACGCTCAACGTAGCCGTGGCCAACGGCCTCCAGAACGCCAAGATCCTGCTGGACGCCGTGAAGCGCGGCGAGAAGGACTACCACCTCATCGAGATCATGGCCTGCCCCGGCGGCTGCATCTGCGGCGGCGGCCAGCCCTATCCGCCCATCGGCAGCTACACCCTGAACCGGGACCTGGCCAAGGCCCGTGCCCAGGCCCTCTACAGCATCGACTCCGCCAAGACCCTCCGCTGCAGCCACGACAACCCCGACGTCCAGAAGCTCTACGCTGACTTCCTCGGCGAGCCCCTGGGGCCCGCCTCCCACGCCCTCCTCCACACGCACTACACCGCCCGCACCCCCCGGGGGATCCGATGAGCGCCTGCACCCACTGCACCCACGACAACTGGCCCGAGCTGGAGCGAGGCTACCGCGCCATGCTGCCCGGGGCCGTCCTCGCCTTCATCGACGCGAACCGGCAGGGCGAGCGCAGCGAGAGCATGCTCATCGCCACGCTCCACATGGTGCAGGCCCACTTCGGCCACCTGGGACCGGGACACCTGGAGGCCGTGGCCCAGCTCATGCAGATCCCCCTGGCCAA